>CAJZFM010000120.1 GCA_915070235.1 uncultured Capnocytophaga sp.
CCACTAGGTATATTTACTACTCTTGCCTCTAACCATTCAGCGTTGCTAAGGTCGGTTTTTGGACAATTTTTGAACATAGGTAAGCGGTTCATTAATTGCCATATAGGTCGGCTCATCACTCCTTTACCATTGGTTTCGGTAAGGAAAGCATCACGCTCTTCTTTGTCTTTTAAGATGATAGCGTTAAGCCAATAGTTACACTTTTCATCAGTTCGTTCTGTAAAGAAAGGAACTCCCTGTTTTTCAAAAAAGGCCTTATAAGTTTCCGCAGTTATCCGTTTGTTGGCTAAAAAGCCATCTAATTGTTCTAATTGAGCGACCCCTAAGGCGGCATTGATATTAGGCATACGATAGTTGTAGCCTATCTCATCATGCACAAACTCCCATGCGTGTGGTAGCTTGGCTTGGGTAGTGAGGTGTTTGGCATGTTTGCCTATGGCATCATCATTGGTTAGGATCATACCGCCCCCTCCTGTGGTAATAGTCTTATTTCCATTAAAAGAAATCCCCCCTATTTTAGCAAAAGTACCTAAGTGCTTACCCTTGTAATAGCTACCCATTGCTTCGGCTGCATCTTCTACTACCTCAATATGATATTGATTACAGATAGCGATAATTTCCTCTATACGGCAAGCGTGTCCAAAGGTATGCATGGGAAGACAAGCCTTAATACGCCTACCAGTTTCCTTGTGATAGCATTCATTTCCTCTTAGCTCAGTATGTGTTTTGAGAAATTGCTCTAAGGAAGTAGGGGAGAGTCCCATGGTGTCCTTATCTACATCTACAAAGACAGGTACAGCTCCGGCATATACTATTGCATTGGTAGTAGCAATAAAGGTTAAAGGTTGCGTAATTACTTCATCTCCTTCTTTTACGCCACTTAGTTTAAGCGCTATATGGAGCGCATTAGTACCATTTACACATACAATGGCATGTTTAGCACCTGTATAGGCAGCTACTCGTTCTTCAAAAAGATCAACAAACTTTCCTACACTTGAGACGAAAGTAGTGTCTATACACTCTTCTAAGTATTTTTTCTCATTACCTTTGAAAGTGGGAGCATGCAGAGGAATAAAAGCCTCTTTCTCACCATAAAGGTCTCGTATAAAAGATATCGTTTCAGAAATATTCATTGCAATAGTTTTTAGTTTTCAAAGCAGGTTCGAGATCTACATTTTACTATCCAGATATTTCCCAGTCTCTTGATGATCAAAATTCACTAAGAACCTTTTCATCAGTTGGGTTATATCATTCTTCTGGGTGTCAGGGTTGTCAAATAGTTTTGTTAGCTCTTTGATAAAATTTTCTATTTCAGTCAGTTCTTTGAAACTTTGGAGGTTGATCACACCCAAAGATTCATATTTGTCTAAAAGAACTTGTTCTCCTTCGGTATAAAACTCTTCGTAGGGCTTTTCTCCAGTGGTATCACTCTTTGAGAAATAAACAGGATACCATTTGTCATTTTCTTTCCTACTTTCTGCTTTGGCAATAGCCTCTGTCTCACTGTGACATTCTAAGGGTTCATATCCTAAGCCTTTAAGTAATTCTGTAGCTATAGCGGAGAAAGTAAGTACTTGTTCTTTTTTTAGTTTTGGAAAGTATATTTGCCCCGTAGTTCCTAATATACAAGCCATTAGGCATATTTGTCCGCTTTCTTCAGGGGATACAAAATAGCGTGTTACATCTGAGGGGGCGGATAAGGGTTGGTTCTTGGCAATACGCTCTAAAAATCCGGCAGGTAGGGAACCGTTGGAGAAAGCTACATTGGCAAAACGAGCAGTAGTTACAGGGAAAATTTTTGCGTAGGCCATGATCATATCTTCCATGATTTTCTTGCTACCTCCCATGATATTTACGGGGTTAGCAGCTTTGTCGGTGGAGACACAGAAAAAATGTTCAGGGGGATAATCACATAACAAGTCTAAGAAGCCTTTGGCATTGATTACATTGTTTTTCAGTAAGGCTTCTACAGAATATTTATCTTTTTCTGAGCGTACATGCTTGTGAGCAGAAAAATTAGCTACTATATCAAATCCGCCACGAGCTTTGAACATCTTTACAAAAGTATCATCAGCATAGCTCATGGGGTAGGTTACATAGTCATCGGGTACTGAGAAAGCGGAAGTACTACGTAGCTCACGGGTGAGTTCTGTCAGTCCATTTTCATTAATATCCACCACTACCAAGGTTTTAGGTTTAAAAGGTAATAGTGCTTTAATATAAGAACTCCCTATAGAGCCTGCACCTCCTATGACTAATACGCGCTTCCCTTCTATGGCTGCGGTAAGCTCTTTTTGGTGGGTATGTAAATCCTTAAGAAACATACTCTCAGGACGTTTGGTAACGTATTTGGATATAAAGCGTTCTATGTTTAGCATTAGATAAAATTCTTATTAAATCACGAGCAAAGTTACAAAAAAATATTTGAAAAAAGCAATAAAAATCCTTTATTTTTTTATCTCCTTAATAAAGTCTTCTATATGCCTTGTTGCTTTCCATCCGAGGGCTTCTGTTTTTTGGGTAACCACTTCGGCTGTCATACGGTTTCCTTTGCGCTCAGGGAGCATCTGTATCTCTCCTCCGAAAAGCTGAGCAATCTGTAATACAGTATAAGTCTCAGGGCTTCCTATACCATAGCCATCACCACTGCCTTTTTCTCCTACGATGAGTAGGCCTGATACTATATCATCTATATGAGTAAAATTGCGCTCTTGGGTACCAGGGCTTACCACAGTGAGGGGAGCTCCCTTTTTCATTTGCTCAGTAAATAGCGCAATGAGGGTAGCATATTTACCAGTGCTGATCTCACCTTTCCCATATACATTATAGAAATAGACAATAGCATATTTCAGGTCATACCAATTCCCATAATTGATAATCAGTTCGGTATTGGACGACTTACTCCAAGCATAAGGACTCTGGTCTTTGCCTAAGCCTCCATCGCCAAACTTGGTGCTACTACCAGCATACACCAATTTGCAGCGGTGTTTACGGCAAAACTCTAACACTTTTAGAGTGCCTATCTTATTGAATAAAAGTACTTTATCTATATCTTCAAAACTCTGTTCTACTCGTGAGTATTCTCCTAAGTGATAGATAAGATCAGGAGTAAAGTCAATCAGTTCAAAGATATGTTCGGTACTTCCTTCTATATAAGTAACACCTTCTATATGGTTTTCACGACTTCCTGTAAAATAGTTGTCTAAGGAATAAATCTGATTTTTAGGATCTTTAGCTAAGGCCTCACAGAGATTGGAACCTACAAAGCCTGCACCACCTGTTACTAATATCTTCATAGCTTAGACTCCTATTTGTATATATTCAAACCCCATGCTCGGCAAGTTAAAAGCATTGTATTGATTGCGTCCATCAAAGATAACTTTATCCTTGAGGAGCTTGCCTATTTCCTCAAAATCAGGGGAGCGGAACTCCTTCCATTCGGTAAGCAGTAGCAGGGCATCAGCTCCTTTGAGGGCTTCATACTTACTCTCTACATACTCAATCGCATAGTCTTTCAGATAGAAGGTCTTAGCCTCATGAGTAGCTTTCGGATCATAAGCTCTTATCTGTGCGCCTTGAGCTATTAGTTTCTTGATGATATAGATAGAAGGAGCTTCTCGCATATCGTCAGTTTCAGGCTTGAAAGCCAAGCCCCATATGGCAAAGGTACGTCCTTTAAGGTCTTTACCATATTTCTTGATTACTTTTTCGGCAATAAGGAACTTCTGTCGGTTATTGACATTATCTACTGACTCTATAAGCTCTGCTTTGTAATTAACTTCCTCTGCTAATTTCTTAAGGGCTAAGACATCCTTTGGAAAACAAGAGCCTCCATAGCCACAACCAGGATAGATAAAACTATAGCCTATACGGGTGTCGGAACCTATTCCTAAGCGAACTTTATTTACATCAGCACCTACACGCTCACAGATATTGGCAATCTCATTCATAAATGATATTTTGGTAGCCAACATCGCATTTGCTGCATATTTGGTCATCTCAGCTGAACGAATATCCATGGTAATGAAGCGTTCGTGTTGTAGGAAAAAGGAGGAGTAGAGCGCCTTCATTTTTTCAAAGGCATACGAACTTTCTGCTCCTATGACCACTCTATCAGGTTTCATAAAGTCCTGAATAGCTTTTCCCTCTTTGAGAAATTCAGGATTAGAAACTATATCAAAGGCTATATTAGCACCTCTTTTCTTTAGTGCTGATGCTATGACTTCTTTTATTTTATCAGCAGTACCTACAGGCACGGTAGATTTATTAACAATAATCAAGTGCTGTTCCATAGCCTCTCCTATAGATTGAGCTACAGAGAGTACATATTGCAAATCAGCCGAACCATCTTCTCCCATGGGAGTTCCTACAGCAATAAAAACTACCTCTACTTGCTTGATAGCTTGTGCTATATCTGTGGTAAAAAAGAGGTTTTTATTGGCTATATTGTTTAGCACCATAGCCTCAAGGCCTGGTTCATAGATAGGGATTATACCTTTTTTGAGTTTTTCTATTTTTTGGGCATTTACATCTACACAAGTAACGGTATTACCTACTTCAGCAAAGCAAGTGCCTGATACCAAACCTACATAACCAGTGCCAATAACTGCTATTTTCATGGGACGAAGTTACGAAAAAATAATTTAACTAAAAAATTTATTCTAATTCAGTATTTACACACTCATAATCTTTGCGATACGGATAAGGTCGGGATCGAGCTTGCTTTCACCACCCTTGATGGCTTTCTCAAGTGGGGTGAGGTCTATTTTGTCGTTGTTGATTCCTACCATATAGTTGGACTTGCCTTCGAGAAGAGATTCCACAGCTTTCACACCCATACGGCTGGCCAATACACGGTCAAAGCAAGTAGGTGCACCGCCTCGCTGAATATGTCCCAATACAGTTACACGAATATCATAATCAGGATTTTGTGCCTCTACGTATTTTTTGAGTTCGTATACATTTTGTCCTGTCGTATATCCTTCGGCTACCACTATGATGTTGGACATCTTTCCTTTGTTGTGGTTGACCGCAATCTCATTTACCAAGTCCTCTAAGGTGCTATGTTGTTCAGGGATAAGGATTTTTTCAGCTCCCCCTCCTATACCTGAGTTCAGAGCGAGAAAACCAGCATCACGCCCCATCACTTCTATAAAAAACATACGGTTGTGGGAGCTAGCAGTATCACGTATTTTGTCAATGGCTTCCACTACTGTATTGAGAGCTGTATCATACCCAAGGGTATAGGAAGTACCATATATATCATTGTCTATAGTACCTGGGATACCCATTACAGGGAATCCAAATTCTTGATTGAAAAGCAAAGCACCTGTGAAAGAACCGTCTCCTCCGATAACAACCAATGCATCTGCTTCGGCAGCTACAAGGTTATCATAGGCTTTCTTGCGTCCTTCAGAAGTACGAAATTCCTTAGAACGAGCAGACTTGAGGAAGGTGCCTCCACGATTGACAAGATTACGAACACTGCGGGCATCCAAAGGGGCAAAGTCATTTTCTATCATGCCTTGGTAGCCTCGATATACACCCAATACAGCTACATTATGGTAAGCGCAAGTACGTACTACAGAGCGTATGGCGGCATTCATTCCTGGGGCATCACCTCCTGAGGTGAGAACGGCTATTTTCTTGATGTTTGTCATAATTGTTATTATTTGGTGATTGTTAGTTGGGGGCAAATTTACGTAAAAATAATGATAGTACCCCAAAAAATAAATATTTTTCTACAAAATTATTTTCTCTTGTTGATTAGAAAAAAATGTTCTCTAAGAAGCAAACTGCATTTCATATAGATTCCTATAGTATCCATCGGCTATCTTTAGGAGCTGATCATGAGTGCCTTCTTCTACTATATTTCCTTTGTTCATTACGATGATCTTATCTGCCTTGCGTATGGTGGAGAGCCTATGAGCGATGACAATGGAGGTGCGCCCTTGGGTGATTTTTTCGGTGGCTTGCTGTAGGAGTTTCTCTGAATGGGAGTCTACTGAAGCGGTAGCCTCATCAAGGATAAGAATTTTGGGCTTATGTACATAGGCACGAAGGAAAGAGATCAGTTGGCGTTGGCCTGCTGAAAGGACAGCCCCTCGCTCCTTTACATCAAAGAAATAACCATTGGGGAGTTGCTCTATAAAGTCATGGATACCTATTTCCTTAGCGGCTTCTTTAACTTGTTCTAGAGTAATGCGTTCATCTCCCAAGGTGATATTGTAATAGATACTGTTGGCAAAAAGGAATACGTCTTGAAGTACGACACCTATTTGCTGGCGATAGCTCTCTAAGTTATAATCATAACAACTCACGCCATCTATGAGTATTTCTCCAGAGGTGATGTGGTAAAAGCGTGTAAGTAGTTGTATGACCGTTGATTTACCTGCTCCTGTGGCGCCAACAAAGGCGATTGTTTGCCCCTTTTTAGCTTCAAAACTGATGCCGTGCAAGATTTCTTCATCCTTTTTGTAACCAAAGGTAACATCTTGAAAACGAATGTTTCCTTGGATTTCTCTGTGTAGTCCTTGGTGGAAGTCTTCTTGGTTTTCTTGGTCTTCTTCCATGATGTCAAAGACACGACCAGAGGCGACCATACCCATTTGTAATACAGTGAATTTGTCGGCAATATGACGAAGCGGGCGATAGAGTTCTTGTACCAATTGAACAAACATGAAGATGACCCCTAAACTGGCCATTTCATGCTGGG
>CAJZFM010000121.1 GCA_915070235.1 uncultured Capnocytophaga sp.
CAGATGAGACAGAAAAAACTACTACTTTATGGGTTGCTATTCTTGGCAACTCCTACCATAGCACAACAGTCCTATCTCAAAGAAGAAATGGATAAGTGTAAAGAAGAAGAGCTAGCAGGAAATGGGAAACTCTATGCTGCCTTTTTCCAACAACAGGCAGCAGAGTATGACGCTTTGTGCCTACAGGCATTTAATGTAGCTCGTATGCGACTAGATGAGGCACTTGCTCAAAAGAGTGATAAGCCCTTAGCTATTGTTTCGGATATCGACGAGACTTTCTTAAATACTTCTTATTATGCAGTCCTTTGTGGTAAAAAAGGAACAGAATTCCATCAAAATACCTGGGAGGCTTGGACAGCTAAGGCTGAGGCAACTCCTTTGGCAGGAGCTTTGGAGTTCTATCAGTATGCACACGAGAAAGGAGTAGCTATTTTCTATGTAACTAACCGAAAGGAAAATGAGCGAGTAGGAACAGCCTTGAATATCAAACGTTATAACTTCCCATATCAAGGAGATGATCACCTCATATTCCGTACAGCAGAGAAAAGCAAGGAAAGCAGACGTGAGAAAATCGCCCAGAAATATAATATTGTTCTCCTGCTAGGGGATAATCTAGGGGATTTTGATAAAGATTTTGATAAACAGACTACTCAAGAGCGTGCAGAAGCGGTACAAAAAAATCGTGCAGCTTTTGGTAAAAAGTATATTGTACTTCCTAATACTTCTTATGGAGATTGGGAGAGTGCAGCTTATGGATCAAAATATCTCAGTCTCAAGGAAAGAAATACTATTATTCTTGAGAGATTGAAAGATAAACCTGTAGCAAATTAGCTTAATATTTTTATTCAGAGGCTGTTCTTATAATAGAACAGCCTTTTTATATTTTCTGGATTAAGTATTAAGGATTTTTCGTATATTTGCGCAAAGTTAACCCTATATGAAGAAACCTACAAAGTATATTCTTTTGTCTTTACTAGTAGAATTTGTGCTCTTTTGTCTTTTTATGCACTATGTAATAAACCCAAAGTCAAGCACTTATGTTACAGCAATGGGAGCTATACGTACCTATGCAGTCATTACAGCCCTTTATATACCTACTTTTGTATTGGCTTATTTTATAGGACAAAAGGTAAAATTCCACCTCTATAGCAGGCTCAAGAACTTTATCTTAGGGGTAGTGCTTATTTTCGTTTTTTACATCACTACCTTTTGGCTTACCATGATGGGGGCTACTTATTTTCTCTGCCCTGAACATGATCGGCGCTATTGTATGGAGGTAATACAAGTGATAGTATTTCTCTACACAATAGATGGAAAAGGGATATGGCTGTTTGCTTTCACAGCATTGCTATTGGGAACCCTTTTGATAGTGACAAATGACAAATGACAAATGACAAGTGACGAATGACAAATGACAAGTGACAAATGACAAATGACGAATGACAAGTGACCAGTGACGAATGACAAGTGACCAGTGACTAACCACTAATAATAGATAATTAACAAAATAACAAAGCATATGAAAAGAAGATTTGTTTATCAAGATGCCAAATCGGATAAGTTTTGGGATATTGATTTTGAAGGCACTACCCAAACTGTCGTTTATGGGAAAACAGGTACCGCTGGGCGCGAAGCTGTAAAGGAATTTGCTACAGCCGAAGAATGTACCAAGGAAAGCGAAAAGCTTATCGCACAAAAACTCAAAAAAGGCTATACCGAACTCAAGGAAGGCGAGGCCGCTCCTGAGAAAAGAGAGTACTCCGAAGAGGAAAAAGCTGACTATTTCTTCTGGGAGGCTATAGAAAAGAGCTACAAATATAACAAAAAAGACTGGGAGGCTTATGATTTGGACGAACATATAGAGAAACTTACTACTTACCTTTCCAAATATAGTGAAGAAAAACTGATTCTATTTGAAAAAACCTTAGAACAGAAACTCATCACTCTTTATACTGCTCCTATAGCCGAACTTTATATCATTCTTGGCAACGAATATGAGAAAGAGGGTGATACTTATAACTTTGATGGCTTTATCTCAGATGATGGGTTCCTCTATTTCCGCTGTTGGCTGCTACTCAAGGGCAAAGAATTCTATGAGGATATTACCAAGGATATAGAATCCTTTGTTTCTGGCAAATACCATTTTGATATAGCTGAGACTTGGGCAGAAGAGCTCCTCTATGTAGCGGATTTGGCCAATGTAGAAGCCCGTCCTGATAGTGATGAGGATATCATTCGCGATACAGTAAATGAAAAGTGGCCTGAGCTAAATTATGACTTTGGCGAATTTGCTATGGACAGAGAGCCTGAAAGTGGGGGAGCGCTACAGAAAATGTACCCCAAATTAGTGGCTGAAATTATGCCTATACGTTAGTAAATAAATTCTTTAATAAAATAGCGATATTCTTTAAAAAGTAGTACCTTTGCCACCAGATATGGAAAAACAAGAAAGATACGACCGAGCCTATATGCGTATGGCACAGGAGTGGGCAAAACTCTCCTATAGCCAGCGCAAGCAAGTAGGGGCTATCATTGTCAAAGACCGTATGATCATCTCCGATGGTTACAATGGTACTCCCACGGGCTTTGACAATTGCTGCGAGGATGCCCAAGGGGAAACCCTATGGTATGTACTTCATGCAGAGGCCAATGCCATTCTCAAGGTAGCAGCCTCCACCCAGTCTTGCGCAGGAGCGACCCTCTATATCACTATGTCACCCTGCAAGGAATGCAGCAAGCTCATACACCAGTCGGGTATTGTCCGTGTGGTGTATAAGGAAGCCTATAGGGATACCAGCGGCTTAGAGTTCTTACAGAAGGCAGGCGTGGAAACCGTGCATTTGCCACAGACGGCACATGATGAAACCTATCAATAACTTGTTTTTCTTTAGCCATGGCCTTAGTACTTGAATGGGACTTTGAGCAATATCAAGATGAGGAACGCCTTATTGCGCTGCATACCCGATTTGCTCCATGTAAATTGGCCTATTGGCTCAATAAAATATTAGATATTCGCCTTAGGCGTGCCATCAATGACTTATATGATAAGGATTCCGATACCCTCTTTGCTCTTTTTTCTTTTTCCTATGAACAGGAAGCAGTATGGCACCTAATAGCCAATAGAGTACGCACAATGACCTCTGTAGGGCTGTTTGCTCAAGTGGAAGCATATCAGTTATTTATCAAAGAGCTACCCCAAGTGGATTACTTTCTTAGAATCAACCCCTGTGAGGAAAGCACGGATTATGTTTCCTTATTGAAAGCACAATATTTTATAGATTTTGCCTATGAAATACCACTGTTTCCAGAAGGCAAGCCCACCTATAAAGAGCAGAGAAAACTCAATGAAATTAAAGCAAAATTAATATTCTAAAAATTTATATAGTATGATAGGACGAAAAAAAACAAAAATAGTAGCAACCTTAGGGCCTGCTACCGATAGCCCTGAAATTCTCAAAGGTATGATCTTAGCGGGTGTGAATGTGTTCCGTATCAACTTCTCTCATGCCAACTATGAGGAGGTGAAACAACGTATCGCTCAAGTACGTGCCATACAAGAGGAACTCAATACCCATGTAGCCCTCTTAGGTGACTTACAAGGTCCTAAACTCCGCGTAGGAGTTATGGAGGACGATGTAGTGGTCAATGATGGCGACCAAATCTCCTTCGTTACAGGGGAGCCTTTCGTAGGGAACAAGGAGCGCGCTTATATGAATTATACCCAATTTCCTCTTGATGTGAAAGCAGGCGAACGGGTACTTTTGGACGACGGTAAGCTCATCTTTGAGGTGGTATCTACCAATGAAAAAGATACGGTAGTGGCCAAAGTGCTACAAGGAGGGGTGCTCAAGTCCAAAAAAGGAGTGAACCTACCTAATACCAACATCTCCCTACCTGCCCTTACCGAAAAGGATATCAAGGATGCTATTTTCGCCATAGAACAAGAAGTAGATTGGATTGCACTTTCTTTTGTGCGCCATGCCAAAGATATAGAAGACCTTAAGAAACTCATCAAAGCACATACTACAGAGGAGATTCCGATCATTGCCAAGATAGAAAAGCCAGAGGCTTTGGAAAATATAGATGAGATCATCGCCAATTGCCAAGGACTCATGGTAGCTCGTGGTGACTTGGCTGTGGAAACGCCTGCACATGAGGTGCCACTACGCCAAAAAGAATTGGTACGCAAGGCCAAAGAAGCACGTATTCCTGTGATTATTGCCACTCAGATGATGGAAACGATGATAGAGAGCCTTACCCCTACCCGTGCTGAGGTGAATGATGTGGCCAACTCTATCATAGACGGTGCCGATGCGGTGATGCTCTCCGCCGAGACCTCCACAGGGAAATATCCAGTACAGGTTATTGAAAGAATGTCCAGCATTATCAATAGTGTAGAGGATTCCGATTTTATCAATGTACCTCGTATCCCACCCGTACGTGAAGGTAATGAGCGTTTTGTTACTCAGTCTATCTGCTTGAGTGCCGCCAAACTTGCCGACGATATGGATGCCAAGATCATTTCCACCCTTACCGGTAGTGGTTATACAGCATTTCAGGTATCCGCCTTACGCCCAAGTGCAAATATCTTAGTCTTCTCCTCCAACCGACGCCTACTCACCAAGCTCAGCCTATTATGGGGAGTAACCACTTACTACTACGATCGTTACGTATCCACCGATGAGACAATAGAGGACATCAACCGTATTGCTACCCGCGAGGGGCACGTACAAGTAGGAGACATCGTCATCAGCCTTAGCGCCATGCCGATCAGCTACCAAGGCCGCGTAAATACTGTACGCGCTACTCAGATATTAGCGTAAAAAAAGTGAATAGCGAAAAGTGAATGGTGAAAAGTGAAAAACGCTCTTCACTATTCACTTTTATCTTTAAATTAGTGGTTGGTCTCTGGTATCTTGAAACTCTTTGGTGGTGGTCTTACATAGGAGAGCAGATCTGCTTGGGTAACTCCCATATAGGGATAGTGTAGCGTAGGGTGTTGCTTCTTTGTAGGAAAGCTGTCATAGAGGCGATTGCTTGCGGCGTACGGACGCTTGCAAGAGGTTGTCTGCTGACACTTTCCGTTAGAGAAAGGTTTGGGTTTCATATATTTTTTAAAGTGTTTTTTAGTACAACTTTTGAGTTGCTGGTGATAAGAAGTCTCCGCAGCGGGAACAAGAGAGGGGAGCTTTTGAGTGGATAGTGAATAGTGAATAGTGGAAAGCGGCGTTTCCTTAGGAAGTTGGTTGTCAGCCGAACAAGACCAATCGTCTTCGTCCAATAGAAAAGGAGCGAAAGGAGATACCTCTTCTTCCTCTTCCTCCTCAAAGGGAGTATAGTCAGTGACACTCATCACGCTTTGTTCTTCACCCACATATCCAAGCTCTAAGTTTTTGCTTGGCTTTACTCTTCGTTCTTCACTCATTGTTTTTTGTTCTTCACTTTTCGATTTTCTCTCCTCACTTTTTTTAGCTTCTTCCAAACGAATGATCAAACGGATAGCTGCAATGCTTTGGTTAATAGTAGGGATTACCACCTTACCATTACAATCAATTGGTTGGCGGCGTGCGTATGTCCAAAGTATGTCTAAAGCCTCGTTCATGATTAAGTGAAAAGTGAATAATGAAAAGTGAAAAGTGAGGCAAAGGTACAACAATCACAGAGGCAAAGTCAAGGAAACGCTATGCGAGAAGTAAGAATTTATACAATAAAAAATAAAGTTAAGTATTTAAGAAATTTGAAGTTTTTCCTTTACAAAGCTGCTGACAGTAAGGCGGTGTACGCCAAGGATACGCCCAATAGCGGAGTAGGACACTCGCTTGTCCAACAGCTCCTTGATACGTTTTTCTTGTCCTGTGAGTTTGGTTTTAGCTGACTTACTTCCCTTGGGACGCCCTAATACTACACCCTCCGCCTTTTTACGAGCCAAAGCCTCCTTGGTACGCTGACTAATAAGGTTGCGCTCAATCTCGGCAGATAGTCCAAAGGCAAAGGCAAGTACCTTGCTATTGATGTCGCTCCCTAAGCGGTAGTTATCCTTGATAGTCCAGACCTGAATATCACGGTTCATACACTCATTGAGTACTCCCATAATCATCAAGAGGTTACGCCCCAAGCGTGAGAGCTCTGAACAGATAAGGATATCACCCTTTTTCATACGCTTAAGGAGCTTGCCCAGCCTACGCTCTTCCACACTCTTGGCACCAGAGATGGTCTCCTCAATCCATTTATCCACAACCATTTCTTGGTTTTTACAGAATTGATTAATTTCAAAACGTTGGTTCTCTACCGTTTGCTTATCGGTACTGACCCTAATGTATCCATAAATCATGGTATATAAAATTTAGAATTAGAGGGGCAAAGTACCTAATTTTTTGTATCTTATAGGCCAATAATAGGCTAAAATTATCTGATTTCTGTCTAAAAAAAATAGCGAATAAAACCTTTATTTTAATCAGCCTTTATGTTCGGCAACATGGGGGAAAGACTACCTTTTCCTCAGACGAAAGTTGGGTGATTCTCTCCGA
>CAJZFM010000122.1 GCA_915070235.1 uncultured Capnocytophaga sp.
CTAAGACAGCTTCTTTTTCTACACGTACGCCTTCTACGATGATGGAGCGAGATCCTAAGAAAGCTCCATCTTCTATGATTACAGGGGCTGCTTGTAAGGGCTCCAACACTCCTCCGATACCTACCCCTCCACTGATGTGTACATTCTTTCCTACTTGGGCACAACTACCCACGGTAGCCCATGTATCAACCATGGTGCCACTATCGACATAAGCACCAATATTTACATAAGAAGGCATCAGTACGACCCCTGGGGCGAGATAAGCCCCACGACGAGCGGTAGCAGGGGGTACTACACGTACGCCCTTGTCCTCATAGTTGTGCTTGAGCGGAATCTTATCATAGTACTCGAAGATCCCTACCTCTTTGGTTTCCATTTTTCGGAAAGGAAAGTATAGAATGACTGCTTTTTTAATCCATTCGTGTACATACCAGCCCTTATCAGAGGGAGTGGCTACCCTTAGTTCTCCACGGTCGAGTAGGTCTATGGTAGCATCAATGGTTTTCATAGTAGCTTCATCGGAAAGCAGATGGCGGTTTTCCCACGCAGCCTCTATTTTCTCTTGTAAATCTTTTATATTCATAATTGATGATTCATTTCTTATTTGCAAAGATAAGAAATTTAATGATTAATGAACTAATGTTTAATGATTAATTAACGCCTTAAGATTGGTATATCAGGTGCTTGTAAGGAGCCCCCGCGAGCATCTTCATATCGGCATATACAAAGCCCATACGCAGGTAGAGCTTTTCTGCTTGGGGATTGTCCATGGAGACTAATAGTCCTATGGTTTCTCCCTTGAGTAGTTCCTTGAGGTGGAGTAGCAGAGAGGAGCCTATACCTTTTCCTTGTACCTTGGGGGAGACACTTAGTGTATCTATATAATACTCACCAGCTTGGGTTTCTTTTTCCAAGCGGATGTCATGTCCATAGGAGGCTTTGATAAAATCAAAAACAGACTGGGACAAGGGATCTATATGGGCACCATTATAATAGACAAGCGAGCCGAGAATTTGCTTATCTTTTTCATATACCAAAGTATTCTCGTAAGAATACTGATTGTTCTGCTCCATAAAGAGCCTTTCCAAGAATCGGACAGACTCATGGGGGTCTTCCCGCTGGATAAGCTTAAAAACGATTTCAGACATTGCTTGAAACATAAGCGGTGCCACAAAAGGGGCATCGGAAGGGGTGGCTGTACGTATCATTGAAATAGGTAGGTAATGGTTCCAAGTTGTTTGATCTTACTGTCTTTGTTAAAGCGAGCTTTGCGGGCATAATAGATAGCATTATCTATCAAGCACCCGTTGGTTGTACTTGAAGATGCCTTGTTATAAGAGGCCTCTATTACTCGCCCTTGGTTATCTACAGTGATATTGATGACCACTTTGCCTGATTCCTCACAAGTATAGACTGGGTTGGGAAGTTCTGAAACTGCTTCTCTTTCAGGTAGGTAAAACGAAATCAGGGTACGCTTATTGGCCTTTTTCTCATTCTTCTTTTGGGGCTTATATTTCTCCAAATCCTTAAAGGACATACCATCATTGACCTTATAAGGTTCCACCTTAGCAGGTTCTATTCCTTCTGCCTCACCTGGGGCATTATCTCCCTCACCAGCAGCTTCTTGGGCTTGTTGTTCGGCCAAAAGATCGTCTAAGCTCTCAAGGTCTTCGGCCTGTTTGATACGAGAGTCGGCCTCATTATAGGAGCGAGTGGTTATTTGTGAGTCATCGGTAACGCTTTCTTGTTCGTTTTGAGTGTCTTCAGGGAGTTTTTCTTCCTCTAAGAGTTTGGCTATTTCCTCAGCGGGAGGAATCTCTAACCAAATCTCATCAGGCTTATTATTGACTCTGATAATAATGAATGAGACCACTATACAGAGCATAATCACCAAGGTAATGACAAAAGCCCTTTCCTTGCCCGATAAGCCCATGGCCTCAATTTCTCTCTTAATGTATTGTGTTAGTTTCATCGTGGGTATGGTTTATAAGTTCTTGCACAAAATCCTCAGGGGTATAGGCTTGAGCTACAGCGTATTCTCCTATTTGTGTGCGCCTAAGGGAAGTAAGGTGAGCTCCACTGCCTAAGGCCTTTCCTATATCATGTGCTAAGGAGCGAATATAAGTTCCTTTGCTACAATGTACCCTAAAGCTGAGTTCCTTTTCTCCTATAAGGGAGAGATCTAAGGCGTATATGGTAATAGCTCTTTTGGGTACTTCAGTAGTTTCTCCCTTTCGAGCGAGCTCATAGAGGCGTTTTCCGTCTTTTTTGATAGCCGAGAATAGGGGAGGGGCTTGGGTAATATCCCCTACAAATTGTTCTCTAACTTGCTCAATGAGTTTGGGAGTGATATGCTCGGTTGGGAAGGTGCTATCTATCTCTGTTTCTAAGTCATAGGAAGGTGTGGTAGCTCCCAGCGCTATGGTTCCTGTGTATATCTTGGAAGCATCTTGTAACTGAGGGATTTGCTTGGTGTGCTTGCCTGTGCATAGGATCAAAAGCCCTGTAGCCAAGGGGTCAAGAGTACCAGCATGGCCTATCTTGAATTTTTTCAGACGATACTTTTTCATGATAGCCCACTTGAGTTTGTTGACCGCTTGGAAAGAACTCCAGTGTAAAGGTTTGTCAATCAGTATGATAGTTCCTTCTATAAGTGATTGCATAGGTAAAATAACTTTTAAGCAAACGAAAGTTTTGGCAAAAGTACATTTATTTTTTTAATTCTAATAGTTTTTTCTAAAAATAAATCAGTCAAGCGGAAAAAATAAGAGTGAAGAGGATACTTTTCTCTTTTCTCTTCCTCCACTTCACAATTGATATTTCGGACTTATAAGTGTTAAATTTATGTTTATTTATAATGAAAACAAAATACCCTTGAAGCATGATTTTTCTTTGTAAAATGGGAAAAATTGATTATTTTTGCAATGGAAATAAAAAAACAAAACATTAACAATATGCCAACGTCTTCAAATGAAAGCACCCCTAAGAAAAGCCGATTTTTTCGGTATCTGATTCCTTCTTTTGTAGGAATTATATTGGGCTTGTGTGGGTATATATTTTACCTTTCCAAGGCGCATTCTTATCTTTCGGATGACCCTAAGGCGTGTGTGAACTGCCACATCATGGAGCCTGAATATGCTACATGGTTGCACTCCTCACATGGTCGCAATACGGTCTGCAATGATTGCCATGTACCTCATGACAATGTGTTCCGTAAGTATTACTTCAAGGCCAATGACGGGCTTAGGCATGCCACTATGTTCACTTTCCGTCTGGAACCACAAGTGATCAAAATGCATGCTCCAGGACAGAAGGTAGTACAGGAGAACTGTATCCGCTGCCACAGTACCCTTGTCTCTGAAGTAAGGTTAGGTAAAGTAACAGCCCCTATGGCACATGCCGACAATGGTAAGCTCTGCTGGGAATGCCACCGCGAGGTGCCCCACAGCCGAGTACGCGGACTCAATGCCGCGCCTGACTCTCCTGTACCTATTATAGATGATATGGGGGAAAACACCCCACAGTGGATACAGGACTTAATAAAAACAGAAAAAAATAATTGATTAAAAACAAACTAATTTATACAACGATGAAAAAGAAAAATTGGTTACTAGTAGGAATATTAGCTGTAGTGACGTTCCTTTTAGGTTTGTTAGCTAATTCCATAATGAATAGGTCTCATGAGGCCGAATTTATAGCCAAAGGTGGTAATAACTTGGAAGACCAAGAGTGCCGCAATGAACTTTACAAGGAGTTTTATCCTCGTCAGTATGACTCTTGGGAAGCTACTGCCGATACCACTTTCCGCTCTAAGTATATGAGCAGTCAAGATGATGACCTCTTGGCACTACGTCCTGAAATGGTAATCCTTTGGGCGGGCTATGCCTTCTCTAAGGAATACAATGCACCTCGTGGCCACATGCATGCCATAGAGGATGTTACCAAGATCCTCCGTACAGGAGCTCCTTCTGAGACTACTCACTCTCCACAGCCAGGTACTTGCTGGACTTGTAAGAGCCCTGATGTGCCTCGCCTTATGAAGAAAGTAGGTTTGGAAGAATACTATAGTGCTCCTTGGGACAAGTGGGGTAGCGAAATAGTGAACCCTATCGGTTGTGCTACTTGCCACAATACTAAGACTATGAAATTGGAAGTACACCAACCAGCGTTGGCTGAGGCTTTTGCTCGCCAAGGAAAAGACATTAACAAAGCAACTCACCAAGAAATGCGTTCATTGGTTTGTGCACAATGCCACGTAGAATACTACTTCAAAGGGGATAAGAAATATCTTACCTTCCCATGGGACGAAGGTATGACTGTGGAAAAAATGGAAGAATACTACGACAAAGAAGGCTGGACTGACTATGTTCATAAAGTGAGTCGTGCTCCTATTATCAAAGCACAACACCCCGATTATGAACTTTCTCAGCTTGGTATTCACGGACAGCGTGGGGTATCTTGTGCTGACTGTCACATGCCTTACAAAACTGATGGTGCAGTGAAGTTCTCCGACCACCAAATCTCCAGTCCTTTGCGTAATATTTCTGCCAGTTGCCAGACATGTCACCGCCAAAGTGAGGATGACCTTAGAAAAAATGTATATGATCGCCAAGATGCTGTATATGGTATGCGTATAAAACTTGAAAAGGAATTGGCTAAAGTACATTTTAAAGCTAAATTCTTGTGGGACAATGGGGCAACTGAAGAACAAATGAAACCTACCTTAGCCCTTATACGTAAGTCTCAATGGCGTTGGGATATGGTACACTCTTCACATGGAGCGGCTTTCCATGCTCCTATAGAGTCAGAGCGTCTCCTTAGTGATGGGCTTATTTATGCTCTTGAAGCTGAAAAGAACTTGGATGTGCTTAAAGAAAAATTGCATATCGCAGCTGAGTTCGTAATGCCAGACATTAGTACCAAAGCCAAAGCTCAAAAAGAAATAGGCTTAGACATACCTAAGGAAGAAGCAGCTAAGAAAGAATTCCTAAAGACTATCGTTCCTAAATGGCTCGAAGAAGCTCGTAAAGAAGGTCGCTTAGTCACACAAAAATAGTGCGAACTGCACAAATAAGTAGGGGCGAATTACCATTCGCCCTTACTTTTTATATTTTGATTAATCATTAATCATTAACCATTAATTATTATTAATGAAGTCTTATCCTTTCGCTATTGTTTTTTCTCTTACCGCTGTAGTGGTAGGGCTGGTGCTACAACTCTCCATAGGCAGTATCAGCAAGAGCTGGTTTAGCTTTCCTTACAATGTGGTAGGGGGAGCCGTCTTTGTCTTTTTGACAACGGCTATTTATTTCCTTTGGCGCAAGACCAACTTTATCCTTCGCTTCGCCTCGGCACCTTTCGCCATTGTTACGGTGGTAACACTTGGGGTACTAACTATTGGGTTGGGAAGTATCAATGTAAAACCCAATGAACTTAGTGGTTTTTGGGGCAAATGGGGCTTGGATGACCTAACCAAAACATGGTACTTTGGTCTTGTTTTCTTTTTGACCTTAACCAATCTTTGGTTTTCTATCCTTAAGCGTTCTATGGTATATCAGCGTAAGAATATCGCTTTCTTGCTCAATCACTTCGGTTTGTGGCTGGCCATGTTTGCAGGCGTCTTAGGTCAGGGCGATATTGTCCGCCTTACGATGGATCTTAAGAAGGATATTCCCCAGTGGCAGGCAAAAACAGCCGATGATAAGGTAGTAAATCTGCCTCTGGCGATAGAGCTTAAAGAGTTTTCTATAGACATATACCCTAACAAACTCTTTGTGATAGATACCATAGGCACTTCGCTTCCTAAGGGCAAACCTGTTGGCTTTATGTTAGAGCGAGAAGGGGAGCAGGTCACGCTACTCAATTGGAAAATCACCCTACACAAGTATTTAGAAAAAGCTATTCCAGATACGGATTCCACTTATATTAACCATACCATGTGGGGGGCTGCTAATGCAGCTTTGGTTACAGTAGAGGATTTGCGAACCCACCAGAAAAAGAAGGAGTGGATTTCAGCAGGGAACTTTCAGCTTCCTCCTCGTGCAATAGACTTAGATAAAGAACATACTCTTGTTATGGCGCCACCTGAAGCACGTAAGTTCCAATCTCAAGTACTTATCTATCAGAAGGGTAGCAATCGTATCTTGGAAGAAAAGATAGAAGTCAATCACCCTATAAGTGTGGGCGGTTGGCGTATCTATCAGCTCAGTTATGATGAGCGTATGGGGCGCTGGTCAGACCTCAGTGTAGTGGAGCTGGTATCAGACCCTTGGCTACCAGTGGTGTATGTAGGTATTTTCTTACTTATTGCAGGCGGTGTAGCGCTACTATTTGAAGTAAAAAGAAATTAGTTGTTGTCAGAAGTCAGAAGTCAGAAGTCAGAAGTCAATGGTCAGTCTATAGAAACTAACCACTAATCACTAATCATTAGTCACTAATCACTAAATTATGTGGTCATATTTTAACATCATCACCTACCTTACCATAGCCT
>CAJZFM010000123.1 GCA_915070235.1 uncultured Capnocytophaga sp.
GAGCTTTCCACAAAAACTGCAAGGCGTCCCTTCAGGGTTCAAATAAGGGCTTTGGCTAGCACAAGTACCGGAGAATCGGCCTCCTTTTTTGCCCCATATTTTTATTGCCATGCCTACAACACATAGGCTTAAGATAATCAATACGATGACAAATAGTTTCATATGATATATATTAAAAAATTAAAATCCTATAGTATATAATTGGTATTGATGAAGTTGGACGTTTCGGTCTTTAGTAAGTTTTCAAGGATTTCATTATTATATGGATTATCCTTAGAAGCTACAAAAGTACGTATAGAGAACGAGCGAAGTGCATCATATACACTAAGAGTACCCACAGCCGAATCCTTGCGACCTGTGAAAGGAAATACATCAGGACCTCGCTGACATAAGCTGTTAAGGTTCACCCTACATACAAGGTTTACCATAGCATCAATTAGTGGTGCCAGTGTATAGACATCATGCCCAAAGATACTCACCTGTTGGCCATAGTGAGAGTCGGCGATCTCTTCCCTTACCTGATCAATATCGGTAAAGAAACGTACAGGTACCACAGGGCCAAATTGTTCTTCCTGATAGACACGCATATCGGGGCTTATAGGAGCAAGTACCGCAGGGAAGATAAAGTTCTCACAACGCTCACCACCTTTCTTGTTGAGAATCTTAGCTCCTTTCTGTAGGGCATCATCTATAAGGTCTTGGATATATTGTGGTTTATCAGGCTCGGGTAGGGGAGTGAGTTTTACGTCCACCTCCCAAGGGTTTCCGAAGGGGAGTTTGTCTACCTCCTCAGAGAATTTGGACAAGAAAGCCTCTTTTATATCCTCATGTATATAGAGTATTTTCAAGGCAGTACAACGCTGTCCATTGAAGGTAAGCGCTCCTGCCACACATTCCTTTACAGCAAGATCTATATCTGCATTGGGTAGGACAATAGCAGGATTTTTAGCTTCCAAGCCCAGTACCAAGCGCAAACGATTCTTGTGTGGGTGTTTGTCTTGTAGGGCTATAGCCGAGCGACTATTACCAATAAGTGCTAAAACATCTATACGGCCAGTTTCCATAATAGGAGAGGCAATTTCTCTACCACGCCCGAAAACGATATTGATAACTCCCTTAGGGAAACAATCTCTAAAGGCTTCCAATAGAGGGGCAATAAGCAATACACCATATTTGGGTGGTTTGTAGATAACTGTATTACCCATCAGTAGTGCAGGAATCAGCAGTGCAAATGATTCATTAAGAGGGTAGTTATAAGGCCCCAAACAAAGGACAATTCCTAAAGGGCCACGACGAATATGAGCATAGATACCATCTTTTTTCTGGAAATGGGCACTATCACGATCTAATTTCTTATACTCCTCTAAGGTATTGTATAAGTATTCTATAGTGCGGTCAAACTCTTTTTGACATTCAAGAATTGTTTTACCAATCTCCCACATCATCAGCTGTACCACCTCATCACGCTTGTGCTGGATCTCTTTGGTAAAGCGTTCCAATATTTCTACACGGTCTTTTACACGCATAGTAGCCCATAGGCCATTGCCCTTTCCATAAGCATTTGCAGCAGCTTCAAGGGCTTCAAGAGCTTCTTTTTCAGTTAGGTGAGGAACACTTCCCACCAAGGTAGGAGCATATTGTTCTGTAGAGGAAATGGTGGAATACACCTCATCACAGGCTCCTTTCCACTCTCTAAGCTCCCCATTTATAAGGTAAGTCTTATGATGTAAGGGGTTACAAACATAAGCCTTAGGTATAGGTTGAAATTCGTTCATTATTTTATAGTTAAGTTGTTTTATACTCTGCCTTTTAGTGCATCAAACACCCAAGCAATAGCCAGGAACCCCACCCCAGTGGCAGCAAATCCCCAGCCAGCAACATCTTCATAACGGAAGATACCCAACCCTATGAGAATTAATCCGAAGAGGATCATAATCAAGGTGGCATATCCTAAAACAGAATTCTTATTTAAACCCATAATAATCAATATTTTAAAGATACTATTTATATATCTCCCTCAGAAGTAGATTTATTTTTTATACTCTTGATGAAGTCTCTACCAAAAATAATGCCAATTCCTACAACGACACCCAAAAATCCCCAAATGGCAATAATCATGCCTCTTTTAGGTTTTGATTTTTCTAAGGGAATACTGACAGGTTCTATGTCAATAAAAGCAGGAGTGTCCTCTTGCAGTTTGATTTTTTGGTTTTCAAGCTGTTTGGCCAATTCTATATATACATTGTTAGCCAGATTATATTCGGCTTGTAATTGTGTTTGACGGGTCATAGGTACCGCAGTGATAAGGCCTCTATTACTGTCTTGGAAAGCTGCCAATCTCATCTGTTTTTCCTTAAAGTTCCTTTCAGCCTCTTCGTATTGTCTTTCTATGAACTCTAATTGGCTTTTAGCCTTACGAGTTTTGAACTCTATGATCGTCTCTTGCAGTGTTTTTTTAGCCTGACTTAGCATCTGAGCTGCGGCTACAGGATCACCCATGGAGAAAGAGAAAGAAATGGTATTGTCTTTCTCGTTATTAGTAATCTGTAGTTGGCTGCTTAGTAGAGAAAATAATTCTTTTTCTTCAGGAGTAATACTATATACTTCTAAGGAACCATCGGCAGTTGGCTCAGGTGCAACCTCTTTGTCTTTGGAAGAAAAAGCTCCTATGATAACCCCAGGTAAGCCAATGGTATATTTTTTTACTATATCCAAGGCTCCTGCTTTTTGGTATTTTTCGCAATATTGCTCATAAGTAATAGGAGTACTGTCTTTGGAAGTTTGTATAGAAACTTGTGTCATCTTCCTTTGGAAAGGAATACTGGTGGCAATACTTGTATAGAGCTTAGGAGAAATCAGTTCTCCCGAGGAGGAACCCAAATTGATACCTGCCAAAGAAGCCAATCCTGATAAGCCTCCACCTGAGGAGGAACCATTCTCTTGAGCTAATACTAATGAAGTAGCAGTATATTCCTTTTTAGAAAAAATAGCAACAAAAATACCTATAAGCAGGAATATGATAAAATATTTTAAAATAGTTTTCTTTCCATTCCATATTTTCAGCAATAGGGCAAGCAAATCTATCTCATCATCTTTTTGTATCTCTTGATTCATTTTTCTATTATTTAAAAGCGTTATAAATAAGTATGGCTAAGGTAGTTATTGCAGTCATTATACTGACTGTTTCAGCTGTAGAAACTGGTTTTTTCTCTGGTTTTTCAGGAACAATCACCAATGCTCCAGGGGCAACTTTAGGATAGCTCCTAAAGAAGAGGAAGCGGTTGGTGCCTTTTACATCTCCATTGGCATATACTACATAGACAGATTTTTTCTGAGCATTGTCGGAGAATCCTCCTGCACTATTGATATAAGATCGGGTAGATTTTCCTTTTTCATAGCGTACCAAGGAGGGTGCCAGTACCAATCCTTTTACCTCAACGGTTTGTTTTTCAGAAGGAATAATAAGTACATCTCCATCTTTTAGGACAAGATCTTGGTAGGAGTTCTTATTCTCCATAATTTTTTTAAGATTAATACCTACGCGGTATTCAGATGCTTCAGGAGTGTTTTCTTCCTCTTTAGTTTCAATAAGAGTGAGATCCTTATCCGTCTTTTTAAGTTTTTTTAGTTGTTTTTCTTGGGCTTTTTGATCTTTTTCGTCTTTATCTTTCCTTCTTACTAAGGTGGCACCTTCCACATAGGCATAAGGAGCCAATCCACCAGAGCGTTCTATAAGGCTTGAGATACGTTCTTCTTTAGTAAGTATGGCATAAAAACCAGGGAAAGAAACCTCTCCTTCTATCTTGACCACTTGTTGGGGTACATAGCCCTTCTGATAGCGGACAGTTACTATATCATTAGGTTCTAAGGCGATACTTTCCCCTCCTTCTTTAGAGAGGGATACAGTATATACTTTGCTGATAGTCTTGAAGTTGGCATCATTCAGTTGGCGGGCTACCTCCACTTGTGTTTGGTCAGCACCTTCTATAAAGCCGCCTGCCATGATGATAAGGTCGGCAGGGTGTAGTCCCTTGGCATAGGCAAACTTTTGTGGCTTGCGTACCGCTCCTTCTATACGTACCATAGGCTTGGCGATGAGGCTATCTCTGCCATATATATGCAGACTGTCATTGGGTTGCAGGGCAATACTTTGTTTCTTTTCTAAGAGATCTTTGAGTGAAAAATAAAGACTTTGCTTATCTACATGGTCTATAGAGCGGAAGAGAATAGCACGATTCAGATAGGCTTCTTCTCTTACACCAGCGGCTTTTTCTATAAGATCTAAGACGGTCATACCTTCTGAGTAAGCATAGTTACCTGGTTGATATACAGCCCCTGTGATACTGATTCGGTTGTGATATACATCGGAGAGCTTATGTACTAAGAGTTTGTCGCCTGCTAACATAGTGAATTTGCTAGCTTCGTTATAGGGGACTTCCTTTACTTCGCGCTTGGCACCTATGATACGCTCTACTACCATTACATCTTTGTAGGCATTGGATTTAAATCCTCCAAAATACTCCTCTAAAGCAGAGAGTTTTTCGCCATCTTTGACCTCATAGAGACCTTCTCTCTTGACAAAGCCAATTACCTCTACTTGGTTTTTATAAGGAGGCACAATGATGACATCTTGGTCATTGAGGTTGATATTCCCTTCTTGGGAACCCTTGAGTAAGAAGTTGTAAATATCTAAGTGGGCGATGGTTTTTCCTCCACGAACCACTTGTATATTTCTAAAAGAACCATTTTCAGTAGGACCTCCACTGGCATAGAGGGCATTGACTACTGTAGAAAGGGCACTAAGAGAGTAAGTACCAGGGGCCTCTACTTCTCCTATGATATTGACTTTTACGGTACGGATATTGGCAATGGAAACGCCTGTATATACCTTAGCGTAACTGCCTTCAGGGGCGGAGATACCTGCATATATCTTACGCAAAGCGGTATTGATACGTGCTTTAGCTTCTACAAAGTTGAGACCTCCTACATGCACCTTTCCGGCCATAGGGAGAATGATATTTCCTTGATTATCCACCTTTTGAGTAGTGCTACTTTCGGCAGCGCCCCATACCTCTACCAAGAGTTCGTCTCCTGTATTGATGATGTAACTCTCAGGGGTAGGTACATTGATCGTTGGAGTAAAGGAGATTTTAGGATTTTGGAAAAAATCGTAGCCAAAAACTCTACTTTTTTTCATAACCATGATAGAATCTCTTTCTTTTCCTGTACGGCCAAATACTTCTTGCTCAGAGGAAACTGGCTTGCTACTTGGGGTAGTTGTTTTTCTTTTGGCAGTAGTGGAAAGGGTCATGATACGTTGTCTGAGCTTAGTAATCTGAGAGATAGGTACGCCTTTTACACGGGCGGCAGTTTCCAAGTCAGTAATGGAGTAGCCTTGTGCTTGTGCTTTTTCCCAGAAGGATTGAATTTGTTCGTCAGAGAGTTGATCTACATTGATATAGGCAAGTTGCTCTAAGTTAAGATTCTGTACTTGTGCAGAAAGTGAAAGTGAGAAACCTACACTTAAAAGAAGAAAAAATAAGATTTTCCTAATCATTGTTCGCTGTTTTTAATCAGAGTGCAAATATACTTCGTTTATCTGAGAAAATAAAATATTTTAAACATTAATTATTCATTCCAATTTCGCAAGTACTTTTAAATAACAAATAAGCACTAAAATATATTTTTAAAATATTGATTGTCAATGAGTTTATATGATAGGTAAAAGTAAATTTTGATGATAACAATATCAATAAAATGCGGGTGTAACAATTAACAATTAACAATTAACAATTAACAAATGTTTTCACTATCTTTGCCGAGTAAATCGCTCTCATCCTTTCCCTATGAAGAAAATATTACAAAACTATTTTTTTGCATTTCTCATTCTTATAGCCCTTAATATTTTTTTGGTTATTATTACAGGAAATGGGTACCTAACCTATGTTTTTTTCTTTCTCTATGGTCTTACTGCTTTACTTGCCTTAGTAAGCATCTTCTTTTATGTAGGAAGTCGTTACAAAGGCACAAGAATCTATATACTTAGTTTTGTTATACTGATTATTATAGGTGTATATTTAACCAATTATGGAGGGGAGCTATATGGTAAATTTTTACTTTACAAATCAGAGAGGAACTTTCCTCCAGCACTTGAAAAGTTTGTTTTTGTAGAGAGAGATCCTACCTTTGTAGAAGGAAAAGAAATTATTCCATTTAGCAAAAAACATGAGTGGCTTTCTTTGGAGAATTATACCATGTCCCAGCACAATGAACTTGTAGCACTTTATAGAGAAACATATCTTCTTCAGGAAGGAGATTTGGAGGTCTTTGTAAAGAAATTTGACACAGCTGGAAAGGAGGTAGATTCTCTTTCTTTTTATCATTCTGAAAAGCAAGAACGTAAGATATTTCTCGTAGAAGATTGCCTGATAGATATTTCTAACCGCACTTATAATAATGCTTGGTTTACAAGTGGAGA
>CAJZFM010000124.1 GCA_915070235.1 uncultured Capnocytophaga sp.
ATAAAGTTTGTTTTTTTGTTTTTTAAGAAATATGATTATGAAAAAAAGAGGTAACTCTAAATGGAGTTACCTCTTTTCTTGTTGTTATAGGGATATTTTTAATTCTTAGTTTCAATCACCTTCCAAATACCTGCTGCACAGCAAGCACCAACAAAGGGGCCTACAATGAAAATCCAAAGATGTTGTAAAGCACTACCTCCAGCAAAAAACGCAGGGGCTATGCTACGAGCTGGATTTACAGAGGTACCTGTATAACGAATACAAGCCAAATGGATCAGTACCAAACCTAAGCCTATAGCCAAACCAGCAAATTTGTTAGTAGCTCCGTTTTCTTTGGCAGTTGCTCCTAATACAATGAGGACGAATACACAAGTGAAGATGATCTCAGCCAATAAGCCACCTAATACACTTACATTGGCATCTTGTAGGTCATTAGCTCCTGTACCTGTTAGCCCTGCATTAGAGGTCAAAACATACAAAAGTGCGGAACCTATGAACGCTCCAATCACTTGGAAAATCATATAACCAGCTGCATCCTTTCCACTCATGCGACCAGAAAGAAATACACCTAAGGTAATGGCGGGATTGATATGGCATCCCGAAACACCTCCGATGGTGTAAGCCATAGCAACCACTGATAAGCCAAAGGCTAATGCAGTACCTATTACTGTAGAAGGAACTTCATTGCTACATCCTAAGCTTACTGCAACACCACAACCCATTAAGACAAGCACCATTGTGCCAAACATTTCTGCTAAATACTTTTTCATTTTAAAATAAAATATTTAATTTGTTTGGCGGCAAAGATAAGGGAAAAAAATAAAAAAAAATTTTTTTTAAGAAAACTTTTTACTCTTCACTTTCTTTCATGGTGTGATACACATTCTGGACGTCGTCGTCTTCTTCTATTTTTTCAAGGAGTTTCTCTACATCGGCTTGCTCCTCAGGGCTGAGTTCCTTGGTTACTTGTGGAATACGCTCAAAACCAGAGGATAGAATCTCTATATTGCGACTTTCCAATTCCTTCTGAATGGCTCCAAAACTCTCAAAAGGCGCATAGATAAGAATCCCATCTTCATCTACAAAGACTTCTTCAGCTCCGAAATCTATCATCTCCAATTCCAACTCCTCTGGGTCTATCCCCTCTGCATTGATACGGAAGTTACAAGTGTGGTCAAACATAAATTCTACCGAACCCGAAGTACCCAGCGTACCATTGCATTTGTTAAAATAGCTACGAATATTCGCTACGGTACGATTGTTATTATCCGTAGCAGTTTCTATCAAAATCGCAATTCCATGGGGCGCATAGCCTTCAAAAAGGATTTCCTTGTAGTTAGCAGTGTCCTTCTCTGTAGCACGCTTGATAGCTCGTTCTACGTTTTCCTTAGGCATGTTGGCCGCCTTCGCATTCTGCATAATAGCACGCAGGCGGGCATTGGTCTCAGGGTGAGGGCCACCCTCCTTAACTGCCATTACGATATCCTTTCCTATACGGGTAAATGTTTTTGCCATTGCAGCCCAACGCTTGAATTTGCGGGCTTTTCTAAATTCAAATGCTCTTCCCATTTGCTTCTAAATTGTTTTGTTAAAAATGTGTGCAAATATACAGCTTTTCCTTGAAAAATTTTATCTATGTGGCTAAAAAATATTCTTTAAAGTAAATAGGTGCATTTTTAACTTTTTATTCTTGACTTTTTTGCGTATTTTTGCCCTCTTAGAAAAGTATTACTTTCAACCAATGATTTACAACGACGAACCTTCACATAATAAAATAGCGTATAACTACGGAAGTGTCAAGCTCTCCGTCTATGACTGGCTTTCTGATATTCCACTGCCTGCAGGCCAGCAGGCTTTTGACTGCGTGGAAGTACGCTTTAAGAACAGCCGCAAGGAGTTTTTCCGCAATGTACATAGGCTCCCTTTGCAAATAGGGGATATAGTGGCCACCGAAACTATCTCAGGGCACGACATAGGTACCGTTTCTCTTACAGGGGAGCTGGTACGTATCCAGATGAAAAAGAAAAAGGTAGATGATAAGTCTCCTACCTTGCCCAAAATCTACCGCAAGGCAACAGAGCGTGATATAGAGATATGGAAAGAACATAGGGCTAAGGAGGAGGCACTACAAAAGCGCTCACGTGAGCTGGCCATAGCCTTGGGCTTGGAGATGAAGATCTCCGATGTAGAGTATCAGGGCGATGGTTCCAAAGCTACCTTTTACTATACAGCAGAGGGGCGTGTGGATTTCCGCCAGCTGATTAAGGATATGGCCAAGGAGTTCTCCACGCGTATTGAGATGCGCCAAATAGGTTACCGCCAAGAGGCAGCACGCCTTGGGGGCATTGGCTCCAGCGGGCGAGAGATTAGTTGTTCCACTTGGCTCACCGAGTTCCGCAGCGTAACGACGGCCGCAGCACGCTACCAACAGCTCTCACTCAACCCACAGAAATTGGCGGGGCAGTGCGGCAAACTTAAGTGTGACCTGAATTTTGAATTGGATTGTTACCTTGAGGCTTTGCGTGATTTTCCGCGTACCGATACCAAGCTACTGACCGAGAAGGGGATTGCTTCTTGTCAGAAAGTGGATATCTTCAAGCGCCTGATGTGGTTCACCTATGAGGGGGACTTTATCAATTGGCACAAACTCACCGTAGATCAAGTAAAGGAAATCTTGGAGCTCAATAAGCAAAAACAACCCGTACCAAGCCTTGAGGAATATATACAAGAAGAAGACACTCCTGCTAATGCCTTGCCTTTGGAAAATGCTCAAGAAGGGAGCCTTACCCGCTTTGATGAAAAGCCGAAAAAGCGTAAAAATAAGAAGAAACAGTCTTCTAAAAATACTGCCACGGCCGATAATGCTATAACTGAGGTTACAGAACAAACGCCTAACAGTGAAAAAACAGAACAAACACCTAAAGAAAAGGTAGCTCCTACCGCAAAAGAAAAGAAAGGAACACCTGAAGGACGAAAACCACGCCCTGAGAATAAAAAGCCAATTAACAATATACCACAAAAGGCTATAAATACCTCTCAAAAACAGGAAAAAACAGCACCACAGGTAACCAATCTTAAGAAAAGTACAAGGAAACCATTTAAGAAACCCAATAAAACAGCCCCTAAGTCCGATGAATAGAATATTTTTTTTCTCAATGGCTTTCCTTCTTTTGGTTAGCTGTGGAGAAAATATACAATATAGTGAGTATGAGACCCTGCCTCAGGGTTGGTCAGCTGATAAGCCTATTGCTTTTCGCTATCAGGCGACTGATACACTGCAAAAGCATGACCTCTTTATCATGTTGAGGAACAACAATGATTATCCTTATAGTAATATCTTTCTTATTACCAAAATGGAGTTTCCCAACAATCAGGTAGTAGTGGATACCTTGGAATATGAGATGGCCACCACCGAAGGGAAATGGTTAGGTGAAGGTGCCTCCATTAAGGATAGTAAGCTATGGTATAAGGAGGGGGTTATCTTCCCCACCAAGGGAACCTATACATTTTCCATAGAACAGGCCGATCGTAGTTTAGGAAAGGAAAAAGGTGTGGAGAATCTACAAGGCATCACCGAAGTAGGGTTCCAAATAGAGGGCAGTGGTCGGTAATAAGTCTCCAATAGTTAGTAGAGGCTGTGATGTTTCCTAAAAAATTAGCCTTTGCGGAGGAACTCCTTAAGCATGCTATATTTCCAAAGGAATTGTAGGAAAAAATGAAAAGAGAATCAACTCTGAATTAGTGTATTTGATAAGGAAAGGAGAATAGGATAAAGCAAGCTGCTAAACATTTGTAAATGCTTAGCAGTTCTTTTATTTTACGAATTCTCCTACCATTATTCTTCCTCCTCCATTTTCTTTCTCGGAATTTCGATATACGCCTCCTTTTAATACGATATATCTGTCTTTATAATAAGCAACAGGACGGGAAGCTGCAAAAAAGTTATCTGCTTCATAAGAATACCAATGACTCCCTTTATCAAAAGAGTAGTTTAGTGCTATATAAGGAGTAGAAGATTTATAATGGCATATAAAATCTTTATATTTATAATGCTCTATATCTTCTTCAGATTCAGTATATATTTCTCTTTCTTCTAAATTATACAAGGTAGCTTTATCTTTTAAAAAATTAAATCTTACCAAGAATATATCCGTCATTTTTCACAGACAAAACATCGTAATTCTGAGACAATACTTTTACATCTTCCTTTTGGGTGAGAAGATTGTAAGTGTATAAGTTCTTGTTTTCCACATAATATAATGTATTATCTGAGTGTAATCGGTATTTTTTATGTTGCCAATTTTCAGGTATATTATATATTTTATGTGTCTCTATATCTGTAAACTTAGAAATATCATAGGATATACATTCTAAGATTTTCCCATTAAAAGCTCCATAAGAGAAAATAGATCCATCATATTCTCCTATTTTTTCATAGTTTAAATTTGAATTGTTTAACAAATAGGCATTTCTTTGATTGTCTGTTTTTTCAGTTTCAATTAAGCAATAGTCTTTAGATACTGAAATGAAATAAATATTCTCATTAACAAATTCTATTTTGTGATATGTTTTTCCTAAGTCTTTTGATATAAAAATAACACCTGTCCGAGAAGGGGTGCCTATCCCTTTAAAACCTGATAAAATTAATGTGTTTTCATCTACAAAATAGAACTCTTCGAATTCTATATCATAAGAATTTATACCAAATTCTTCATAGATATCTGTAATTGCAATCCATTTTATATCTTTCCTTATGGTGCTTGTACATTGACAAAATAGTATAAAAAGTAGTATATAAATAATATTTCTTTTGCATCATTCTTTAAAGTTTTTAAATTCAAGTATTAAAAGTGTGTTCTTTAGTTGGAACAAAATTAAAAAAATATTTCCATATATGCAAGGAAAATTTTATATTCCCCTTGTTTTTATTTTGCTTTCTAAAAAATTACTTTTATTAGTTGAATCTGCTACTATAACTTGCTTATATCGAACTCATGTTATTTAAAAAATATCAAAAATTGTCTCCATCTTTATATAGATATCTTTATATGTGGGATAAACTTCTTTTTTGGTCTGTTACTACCAATCTTTGCACTCCATTGTCAAGTACTGTGGACATATTACTCAATATTCAGATGTTAGAAGAAGTCAATCATTCATCTTTCTGTTGTGCTCGCCATTCTTTTTCTGATAAAGGGTGATAACCAGTACCACAAGAACCTTCATATTCACATTCTGTTACATAATACTCATCGTAATCTGCCTTATCCCACCACTCTTTGAATTTCGGAAGGTTAAAGTACTTATTTTTAATCAAAATATCAACTTGAGAATCGCTAAGAAAATAACGAAGTCTTCCCATCATTTGATGGGGGCTGTTATTTGTATACTTATACTGTTCTGCAAAGTAAACTATGTTTGCCAATATCTTTATTCGTTGTTCTTCTGTTAAGTCTTCTTCCTTGCTCTGTTCTTCATCGCCTAAATAATTGATATAACCTTTTATATCTTCTAAAATTTGATAGGCAGTTTTAACATTGTATAGCTTTTGTAAGACTTTAAAAGTGTTTGAATGCAATTTTATAGTACTGTCACAGTTCTTTACCCAAAATAAACTGCCATAATCTTCTGGACTATTTTTATCATAATGCGTTTTCTTTATAACCCACTCTAATAATTCAAAGTCTTGCGTATATCCAAACCTCTTTACTAATTGCTCCATAAAAAAAGCATCATTCTTGATAAGCCAATCAAAGGAATCCTTGTCATCATTAAACAAATATTTGTTGCGAGCAACAAGTGTTTCTATGTTCTTCTTGCGTTGTTCTTTAAGATCTGAAATATCTCTCCATCTTGTTACATAAATATCCTCACCTTCTTTATCTTTTTTTGTTACAGATATTGTGTCTTCTATCTTAGAAATTTCAGGATATTTAGTTCTATAATCAATAAGTTCAGGTATTGCATATTGTCCTATCATCAATTTTTTATCAATAGAAAAATATAAATTAAACTTAAACCCTTCAGAATCATTATATAATATCTCATTAGAATTATAGCATTTATTATCTGTTTTTAGAAAATAGATGTTATCAAATAGCTTGATATTTCCAAAAACAGCTTTAACTTTACTATCAAAATCATCAATAAGATTATATCCATCCTTTTTTAAAATACTATCTAACAATTCTATAGAAATTTCTAAGTCCTCTTTATCATAAGGATAATATTGTATAGTAGTAACTTCATTAGATATAGAATTTGCTTTTAGCAGTTGTTTTTCTAAAACGCTCTCTTCTTTTGACTTTATTTTATTATTTACACAAGAGGTCATTTGTAATATAATCATATAGCCCAAACTAAAAATTAATAAAAGAAATTTTTTCATTATAAATGTGTTTAAACTTTTTTGAGGAACTTGGAGATAAACCCTAATGGAAGCATTTCAATCCAAGTTATAT
>CAJZFM010000125.1 GCA_915070235.1 uncultured Capnocytophaga sp.
AAACGAAAATGAGTAAGAAGAAATTCAAACAGAAAAAGAAAAAAAACAAGGACTTCAGTAGAGATATTTTGGTTATTCTACAAAAGAATAGCAGCAAGAGTTTCTCTTGGAAACAAATAGCTGAAAAGCTCAAGGCTACTTCTACCGAAATGCGTAATGATATTATTGCTTCCTTAGCCAAATTGGTCAAGCAATCGCATATTCAAGAAACTACTCAAGGTCACTTTCAAGCACAAGAGGCTACTTACTACCACCAAGGAGTGGTGGATATGGCCTCCAACGGTAATGCTTATGTGGTGTGTGAGGACTTAGACCAAGATGTATTTGTTCCTAACAACTTGCTGAACAAGGCCTTACATGGCGATCTGGTGGAAGTGTATGTCTTTCCACGCCGTCGTGAAAAGCTCGAAGGGGAGATTACTCGGGTGATAGAGCGCAAGCGTACAACCTTTGTTGGGGTGGTACAGATGCAGAAGAATTTTGCCTTTGTAGTACCTACCGATAGGCGTATGTATACAGACATCTTTGTTCCTAAAGAGGATTGTAATGGTGCCGAAGATGGGGATAAGGTATTGGTGCGTATTACCCAATGGACTTCTCGTGCCAACTCTCCTTATGGCGTAGTGGAGAAAGTTCTCGGTAAGCCTGGGGAACACCATACTGAGATGCATGCTATCTTGGCCGAATATGGATTGCCTCATGAGTTTCCTCAGGAGGTAGAGGCCTATGCACAGCAATTGGATACTACTATCAAGGAAGAAGAGATTGCTCGCCGCAGAGATATGCGTGGAGTGCTTACCTTTACCATTGACCCACGTGATGCTAAGGACTTTGACGATGCACTGTCTTTCCAAGTACTTGAGAATGGCAACTTTGAGATTGGGGTGCATATAGCCGATGTCTCTCACTATGTGCAACCTGGCACTATATTGGACGATGAGGCTTACCAGCGAGCTACTTCGGTATATTTGGTGGATCGGGTGGTGCCTATGCTCCCTGAAGTATTGTCCAACTTTGCTTGCTCGCTGCGTCCTGAAGAGGAGAAATATACTTTCTCGGCTATATTTGAACTTTCTCCTCAAGCAGAAATTCGCAATGTATGGCTCGGCCGTACGGTGATTCGCTCCGATGCACGCTTTGCCTATGAGGAAGCACAGGCGGTGATTGAGGCTTTTGATACCCCTTATATGGAGGTGCTGACGGATTTTGTGATGCCTCAAGAGATTTCTATTCGTCCAGAAGGTAGCTATACCATTTCTAAGGAAATTGTAGAGGCAATTCTTTCGCTGAATGCCTTGGCAGAAATTCTCCGTGAGAAGCGAATGAGAGCAGGGGCTATTTCTTTTGATAAGTTGGAAGTGAAGTTTGTCTTGGACAAAAACAATAATCCCTTGGGTGTCTATACCAAGGAGAGTAAGGAGGCTAACAAACTCATAGAGGAGTTTATGTTGCTGGCCAATCGTAAGGTAGCCGAGTATGCCTCCAAGCTGCAGAAGACTTTTGTCTATCGTATTCACGATGTGCCTGATGAGGAAAAGCTCCTGCAGATGCAGGGTGTCATCTCTCGCTTTGGCTATAAGCTCAATCTCAAGGACAAGAAGAACATTTCCCATTCTATCAATCACTTGCTGCAGGAGGTGCATGGCAAGAAAGAACAGAACTTAGTGGATACCTTGGCTATTCGCTCTATGAGCAAGGCCGCTTATTCTACACATAATATAGGGCACTATGGTTTGGCTTTTGATGATTACACCCACTTCACTTCCCCTATTCGTCGTTATCCTGATGTGATGGTACATCGCCTTTTGCAGCTCTATTTGGACGCAGGTGCTTCGGCTAATGAGGCAGAATACGAAGAGAAGTGTAAGCACTCTTCTCAAATGGAGAACTTGGCTACTTCGGCTGAGCGTGATTCTATCAAGTACATGCAGATTAAGTACATGGAAGAACACAAGGATCAGGAGTTCTTGGGAGTGATTTCAGGGGTTACCGAATTTGGTATCTATGTAGAGATTATTGAAAACAAGTGTGAGGGTATGATACGTGCACGAGATATGAAGGACGATTATTATGTATTTGACGAAAAGGCTTATGCTCTTATAGGCGAAGTAAGCAAACAACGCTATACCTTGGGTGACGAGGTAATGATACGTGTTAAGAATACCGATTTGGTCAAGCGCTATTTAGACTTTGAATTGGTGAACTAACTAAAAAACTCCGAACGAGAAAAGTTCGGAGTTTTTTATATAAACTATTTTTCTGCTATTTATTTTTGTTTGGTATATACTTTATAGTATTTTTCAGCGTCATAATTATGGTAGATGGTCAGTTGGGTATTGTTATTTTCAAGAGTAATTTTTTGAGGCATCATATAGGTTTTTCCTTTTACTTCTATTTCTAAGTAGAGTTTGTTTTCCTCTTTTTTGTATTCATAAGTAGGATATACCTCTTTTTTACTTCTACATTCTATAGTATTATCGTAAGGGTTGAATCTTCCCTTTTGGTAACTTTCATTAATAGCTTCTTTCTCTTGGAAGACAAAAGTTTCATTGGCATCACAATCGTTATAGAGTTCTTTTATTTCACCGTTTTCTACTTTTTTAGTAATCTTCCAAGTACCTAAAAGTACTGATTTAGGTGTATCATTTTTTTCTTCTTTTTTGCAGTTACAATCATTATTTTTACTGCAAGATAATGCCAAGTAGGCGGCTGCAAAGAGTAAAACAATTTTTTTCATATTGTTAGTATTTTAAATTCGTGACAAAGGTAATAAAAATATTTGTTTTCCTACTATTTTTTATTAATTTTGTTGCTTATTATTAGCTATTTAATTTGTTCCACGTGGAACAATTAAGTGAGAAGTTAATAGTGAATAATGAAAAACTGATTGATACTTTTACTCAAATGCTCAGCTTTAAGTATTCACTATCTTTGTTTTTCACTTTAAATTTTTTACTTATTATGTTTCCTCCTATAACTGATAACTTACTATTGGGCAGGCAGTTGCGCTGTCCTGAAGGAGCACTCGCCAAGGAAGTGGGTGCTTATATCTTTGCCTCCAACCGAAATATGATAGAGCGTACTATAGATTGCCTTCCCCTTTCTGGAGTAAAACAGCTATTGGAAATAGGTTTTGGTAATGGAGCACACCTTCCCTACCTCTTTGCCAAGGCACCCTACTTGTACTATACAGGGGTAGAACGCTCTGAACCTATGATAGCTGATGCTACTGCACTTAATACTGAGCTTGTGGAGCAAGGAAAGGCTGTTTTCTTGCACGCTCCTACCGAGGGGCTACCTCCACTCCCCTATGAGTGTTTTGAGGTCTGTTTTACTGTCAATACGTACTATTTTATTACAGACTTGAGGGCTTATTTTGCTCAGGTCTATTCCTTACTTAGGCAGGGAGGTAGCTTTGTTTTGGGAGCTATTAATAAACAATTTGGTGAGCGTATGCCCTTTACCAAGGAAATATTCACTTTCTATACCCCTGAGCAGCTTCAAGAGCTATTGCTTTCGGTAGGTTTTTCAGCTTTTGAATTACAGACTTTTACGGAAGAGATTCCCACTAAGCGTGGTACTACTATAGAGCGACCTTTTGAGGTAATAACAGTGAGAAAATAAAGTTTTTATTTTTCTTTTATAATATCTATTTTTTCAGTATATTTGCTTTTTCTTTTAGCAATGATAGAGACTATTTTTATAGCAATTTCCTTAGGGATTATTTTAGCTTTCACTATAGGGCCTGTATTTTTTATTTTGATAGAGACCAGCATTACTAAGGGGGCGCGTTCGGCTTTGGCTTTTGATCTGGGAGCTATTTCAGGAGATATATTTTTTATAGCTTTGGCCTATTGGGGTACCAGTAAGTTGTCGGCTTATATAGAGAATAACCCCAATTTGTTTGTCTATGGGGGCTTGCTTATCATTGTGTATGGCTTGTTTTCTTTCGTTAAGGAGCGCCGTGATTTTAGGCTACACCCTCCGCAAACTCGGATAGTAGCTATTAAGGAAGGTAGTTATTTTACTTATTTTTATAAGGGTTTTTTTCTCAATGTGATTAATGTAGGAGTATTTTTCTATTGGTTGGCTACTATTGCTACTTTCTCTGCTCGTCCTGGTATGACCCCTACTCGTGTATTATTCTTCTTAGCAACTATATTGCTTACCTATTTGCTTACTGATGTACTAAAAATTCTCATAGCTAAGCGCTTACGTCATCGCCTTACCCCTACCAATATACACAAGGTGAAGCAAGGTATCAATATCTTTTTAGTGATTTTTGGAGTATTCCTTTTGATAAATGGCTTCTTTCCAAACTTGATTCAAACGATTAAAAAATAGTATTAATCATAAAAAAAGTGTTCCACGTGGAACACTTTTTTAATAATCAATAATAAACTTAAACAACGAGTAAAGTAATCATTACTTTTTTTCATTGAGTGCTTTCACTATATCGGCAGTAATATCTTTGTCTGCTTTTCCATAGTGCACGCTACCTCCGTCATTGGCGCCCAAGATGAAGTCATAATCATGTTGTTTGCCATAGTCTTTGATGAAGTTTTTGACTTTTTTCAGGAGGGTATCCATTTTGGTACGGCTTTCTTCTTGTATAGCTTGTTCTTCTACCATGAGTTGTTGTTGTAGGAGTTGGCTTTCTTGAGCCAGTTCGCCATACTTTTGTTGTGCTACTGCGGGGGCTAAGCTCTTAGCTTGTGCTTCGAAGGCCTGTGCTTTCACTTGGAAGGCCTGTGAGATGCTATCACGCTTGAGCTGGTACTTATTGATTTTCCCTTTGAGCATTGCTTCCAAATCCTTTTTTTCTTGATATTCATCTAAGAGCTTGCTGTTATCTACATAAGCGATTTTTTGACTTTGCTGACAAGCAGCGAGGCTCAATACGAATGCGACACCTAAGATAACTTTATTCATAACTATACGGTTTTTACATTATTTCTCAAATTCAGCCACAAATGTACGAAAGTTAATGAAGATTCTATTCTTTTTTAACAAAATAAATAGGATAAGAATGAATATTTAACTTTTGCACTCCTTACTCCTTGTTTTTTGCTTTTTATTTTATTACTCTCAAAAATTTTGCTTTCATAAATGTATCAAATTTCTATTTTCTTTTTATTTTGATATAAGAATACATTTAATAGTAAAATCGTTTAAAAATAACTATTTAAAATAATTTTTTGTTATTTATATATCTATTTGGGTATGATAATCCTGAGTTTGGCATAGTAAGAGTTATCTATAAAAACTATCAAATATATACACCTGTGTATATAGAAGAAAAACTATAGCTTACCTATATCAAACTCATACTATATTGAGAAATGGTATCTTTGAGATACTATTTATTGCATCTCTACATAGGTGCTGGCTTAGATAGTTTAATTGTTCCACGTGGAACAATTTATTACTTTTTACTTTTTACTTTCAGGAGGTATATGAGTGATGAGTATTCCCTTGTCCTTAAGGCTGAGAGATTAGAAAGCAGTCCATGGTAAAAGCCCTTGAGAAAGTTCATTTTCCCTGACTTGTATTTTTCTGAGAGTAGGCTTACATAGAAAGCATCAAAAGGCATAGGTTTTACCCCTATAAGTTCAAAACCTTTTTCTTCAAAGAGTAGCCGAATACTCTCTTGGGAGAAGTGCCATAGGTGTCTGGGTACATCATAGGCAGCCCAATAGGGGCCATAATGCTGAGCATCTCGGCTTAGGTAATTAGGTACTGCAATGACTAATAATCCCTCTTTTTCTAAGTGATTCTTTAGAAATAAAATCTGATCTTCCAGCTGGGGAATGTGTTCTAAGACATGCCAAAGAGTGATAACATCATATTTTTCGGTAAGTCGTTCTTGGCTTTCGTATAGGAAAACTCCCTTCTCCCCTGCCCTATCACGGGCTTTGACTTCGGGTTCTACTCCTGTGGCGTACCAGCCTCGTTGCTTAGCAGTGCGAACAAAATCTCCTGTACCTGCTCCTATATCAAGGAGTTTGCCTTGAGGTACGTATTGTTCTACAAGGTGTATTTTCCTTTGGAGGGTGTAGTGTTTTACCCATTGGTATAGTTTTTCAAAAAGGCCTTTGTTTCCATCGGTATGGGAGATATAAGCCTCGCTTTGGTAGTAGCTACCTAAGTTTTCGGGAATGGGTGTAGTGCGATAGAGTTTGTAATGGTCATCATATTCCAGTGCAAACGCCTCCCCACTTACACTGTGGTCTATTACTTTCATAGTTTTGAGTTCTTAGTTTTTTGCATGCTTAATTTTTTACCTTCACTTTTCACTTTTCACTATTTGTTTTTCACTTTCTATTTCTTTTTGCTCATTTTTTCTCTTTCAGAAACGTATTAAATTTCTATTTTCTTTTTATTTTGATATAATTATTCGTCAGGTAATAAAA
>CAJZFM010000126.1 GCA_915070235.1 uncultured Capnocytophaga sp.
TGTGGGCGGTAAATTCCACTTTGTCAAAATGGGCACTCACCACAGGTACCCGCTGTGGGTCGCCTACTAAAAGAATTGTAGGGGCGATATCCTCAGCATGAATATTTAAGTGATAGATACGTCCCTCTCCAGAGAGAATAAGTTCAGCGTTGTTCATTTTCTTTTAGAATTATAGAGGTTATAGAAATACGGACAAAAGTCTTAGATTTTAATTTTGTATATTCAAAAATATATTGTAACTTTGCAAGCAGAAAAGCTCTTAGTGCATCGAAGCTCTACGTGCATCGTAGAAGGTTTATGTAGATACACTATGGGCTTTTCTTTATTTGTTACTTTCTTCATATTGAGATTTTGAAGAGTTTGGAATAAATAACCAATGTCTATAAGGGTGAGAGAATCTATTTTGAGGATCTCCATCTATTCCTGTAGTGATTCCTATATTAAAGTTAGGTCTTATCTCACAGATCTTCTTGTTGATGAATTTATACAATTTTTCTTTAGCAATAGTACGTTTCCCTCTTCGTTTTTCTCCTATAGGGATCTCTTTGTGCATATTATTTAATCTAAAAGCCATTGCTCCTAATACAATATCAAGACATTGCATGAGGATATGTTTTTTAGAATCCACCTCATGGATATGTTTTTCTTCTATGTTGATTTTAGTTTCTGAAAATTCAGGGAGGAATTGTAATCCATAGATGAATTTTTTAAATTTATTGTTTTTTACTTCTTTATCGGGAAGTTTGTCAAAGAAGAGTTCTAAATGAATAGGATCAGTAGGACTTAAATATCTAAGGCCAAATGCGTGTTTTATAAAGTGATAATATAGAATATGATACTCTTCATCATAGTAATTCTTAGGTAAATTATGAGCTAAGAATCTGTTGTCGGTGAACATCACTCGGAATTTAATAGACTTAGACTTGATAAGTTCAAAGAAAATATCTATTATTTTCAGATAAGTTTCTAATTTAAAGGTGTTTACATTGCTCCATTTTAACTCCTCTTTTTTTATATTTAATTCACTTATAGTACTTAATAAAGCATTATTTACAGAAGCATAGTCCTTTATATTGATGAGTAACCCACCATAAAAATTGGAATACAGTTTTCCCTTTTTTAAAGATTCATCGCAAAATATGTAAAACCCATTCATTCTTAGATAGCTTTTCGCAAAGATACGATTTTAAAGGCTAATTACCAAGAAAAATTAGTGGTCAGTTTGCTCTTTTCCCACGGATAAAAGTTACGATAAAAGCGTCGGTAAAGCCTTTTTTCTTGGCCACTTGCAGTAGGCTTTCTATCTTCTTCAGGTCGGTTTCTTTGCCGTAATAGTAGCGGAAGGCGTTGCCGATCTTCTCTTTGAGAATGGGGCTAAGCCCTTTGAAGTTGGAAGGGACTGCGGGTAAGTCCTTATTGCTAGTGGCTATTTGTATGCGATAGAAGAGATCGCCATTGGCGGCAGCGACTGCTTCTTTGCTTAGCTGGCTATTATTCTTCAGCCAATTATAATAGCTCTTAATGGCCTTAACGATGCTGGAGGCAATCTGTTGTTGTCCTTCGGCGGAGTTGAGATAATCGCGCTCCTCTTGGTTACTCAAGAATCCTGTTTCTATGAGCATAGCGGGCATATACGTTTGGTGTAGGACGATGAATCCCGCCTGCTTTACCCCACGATCGCGACGCTGGGTGTTCTCTGCCAAGGAGGATTGTACTCGCTTGGCTGCTTGGATACTCTGTTCGAGGTATTCCTCCTGCATGATAGAAAGCCCTATGAAGGACTCAGGGGAGTTGATATCATAGCCAGCGTAACGCTCCTTATAGTCCTTTTCTAAGAAGATTACTTGGTTCTCCTCCTTGGCTACCTCAAAGTTGATATCATTGGCATGTAACCCCAATACATAGGACTCTGATCCATGGGCGTCCTTGCTTGGGGAGGAGTTGCAGTGTACCGATACGAAGAGGTCAGCCTTGGCCTTATTGGCAATAGCCCCGCGCTCGTATAGCTCAATAAAGCGGTCGTCCTTACGGGTGTAGGTAACCTTGAATAGAGGATCTTTCTCCAATTCCTTGCCTATGAGCAAAATGATTTTCAGGACGATATCCTTTTCAAATATTTTCTTATGTACTTTCCCTGGGTCTTTTCCGCCATGTCCTGCATCTAAAACAATTTTAAAAGTCTCTGTCTGCGCCAAGGCAGAGAGGGAAAAGAATAAAAAGATATAGAAAAAATATTTTTTCATTAATTATAAAATTTCTTTAAAAACATTCACAAACTTCCTTTATCTCTTTTGAGATACAAAAAATATCCGTAAGTTTGACCTCTGAAAATAAAGTCTTTACCTATTGCTTAAATCTTTGATTTTCAAAATGCAAAGGTAAAAAAAAATGTTGAACAATCACACTGGCTTGCTTATATTTTGCAAATATACAAAAAATATACCTTATTCCTGAGTATGATTGCCTGCTTTATAGGACTTTCAGCCCAACAAGAGTTGAAAATGTCTCAGGCTGGTCATACCCTCATAGATGCTGTTTTTCCTCCTCTTGATACACTTATAAAGCCAAGTGATTCTCTTGTGAAACCTTCTCTCTCTCAGAAAGATACACTTATTTCAAAGACAGATACCCTTGCCAAACCCCTTAGCAAGGTTGCCGATACGCTCAAGATGGATTCTTTGCGCAAAAGCCCTGCCATGCTTACCGATGTGGTGCGCTATCATGCCAAGGATTGTGTGGTCATTAGCAAGCCGCTCAATAGGGTGTTGCTATACGATCAGTCTCAGATTACTTACGAGGATACAGACCTCAAGGCGGGTATCAGCGTGATTGACTACCAGAAGCGCGAGGCCTACGCAGGACGTATCAAGGACAGTGTAGGTGAGCTGGTGCAGGCGCCTGTGTTCAAGCAGGCGGAGCAGGTGATTGAGCCTGATTCTATTCGCTTTAACTATGTAACCAAAAAGGCCATTATCCGCAATGCTTATACCACTCAGGACGAGAACAAAATACGTGCCGAGATCATCAAAAAAGAGAATGACTCTACTTATTTCTTCAAGGAGGGTATGATTACCACTGCGGAAGACCTTACCGATCCTGATTATTATATCCGCTTGCGCAAGGCTAAGTTTGTCCCTAAAAAGAAAATTGTGGCAGGCTTTAGCAATATGTATATCTCCAATGTACCTACCCCTATTGCACTGCCTTTTGCTTATTACCCTATGGTGGAATCACGTACTTCGGGCTTGCTCTTTCCTACCTTTGGAGAGGTCAATGATAGGGGGTACTATATCCAAAATGGGGGTTACTATTTTGTGATTTCCGACTATGTAGATTTGGCACTGACAGGAGATTACTATACCAATGGGAGCTATGGTCTTAGAGGGGCTTCCACCTATCGCAAGCGCTATAAGTATTCGGGTAACCTAAGCGTACGTTATGAAAACCTCATTTACAGTCAGCGAGGTTTCCCCGATTACAGCCGTAGCTCTATTTACAATATACAGTGGTCTCATTCTCAAGATACTAAGTCCAGCCCGCTCTCCACTTTCTCCTCATCGGTGAATTTGGGTAGCTCCACTTACTATAAGAATTCGTATAACCAAGAGAACTCGTCCAACTTCCTGAACAATACGCTTTCCTCATCTATTTCCTATTCGCGTACGTTTCCTTCCTATCCGTCGGTGAATCTGTCACTTACGGCTTCTCACTCACAGAATACCAATACGCAGAGTATCCAGATGACCTTGCCAGCCTTGCGGGTGAGTATGGAGCGTATCTACCCCTTTGTAAAGCGTGGAATGAGCAAGAAGGGACTGATACAGAACATCAACTTCAACTATAGCTTACAGGGGGATAACCGCTACAACACTACCGACAGGGATTTCTTTTCCCAAACCATGTTTGCCAAAGGACAAACAGGCTTTCGTCATAGTATCCCTATCTCAACCAACTTCAAGGTGCTCAAGTTTGTCAGCGTATCGCTTAACTCCTCTATCAATGAGACTTGGCAGTTCAAGACCGTTAAGTACCGTGATTACAACGAGCTGACCAACAAGGTGGATAAGGACACTATCAATGGCTTTGACCGCTATATGACCTATAACTTTGGTGCGGGGCTGGGAACGACCATCTATGGGACTTTTGATTTTGGGAAGGATAAGAAAATACAGGCCATTAGGCATGTGATGCGTCCTTCAGTGAATTATGGCTATACGCCTTCGTTTGATAAGTATTACGACTACTATATAGCCGATGCCTTTGGTACTAAACGCGATTATAGCCGTTTTGAAGGGGGACTCTATGGGGCGCCTGGTCGCAATGAGTCCAGTTCGCTGAGCTTTTCCCTAAGCAATACCTTTGAGGCTAAGGTGCGCGAGAGGGGCAAGGATTCACTGGCGGAGGCCAAACCTAAGAAGGTGATGTTGCTCAATAGCCTTAACTTTTCTTCGGGTTATGACATGGTTACCAAGCGCTTTTCCCCACTGAATATGACAGGGGGTACGCAGCTGTTTGACAATAAGTTAGGAGTGAATTTTGGGGCAACCTTTAACCCTTATGCTATAGATATCAATGGGCGACAATTGGATAAGTTCAATATCAACAACGGAGGGAGTCTCTTTCGCTTTACCAATGCCAATATGACCCTGAACTATGCTTTCTCCAGCAAGAACTTTAAGAAAGGCAAGAATACGGACAATACCGCTTCGGGGGGGCGTGCCGATGATCTCTTCGGCTCGGCTATGAATACTGATCTGAGCAAACCCATGAAGGAAGAAGACCCCAATGACAAAGATAAGGAAAAGGAGCAAGGCACACGCCTGTTCAATGCTTCTATGCCGTGGGACTTGACCCTTGCCTATTCGCTTTCGTATAGCAATACCAATCGTAACCCTATGATATCCAATAACTCTCTTATGGTGTCGGGCAATATAGACCTAACACCTAAGTTCCGAGTAGGTGTGTCCTCAGGGTACGATTTCAAGGACAAGGGGGTTACCTATACCCAATTCCGTTTTGAGCGAGACTTGAACAGTTTCCGTATGTCCTTTAGCTTTTCACCCTTTGGCGACCGCAATTCATGGCACTTCTTCATCGGGATAAAGGCCTCTATGCTCTCCGACCTGAAATGGGAGAAAAACAAATCACCAGATAGAATACTTAATTAGTGACTAATGACTAATGACAAGTGACTAACGACTAATGACTAATGACAAGTGACTAACGACAAGTGACTAATGACCAATACCACAGTGGATTAGTCACTTGTCACTATCTAAGATCTTATAATTCTTTAAATAATGAAAAAAGTTATTCTTTCTTCTAAGGCGCCTGCTCCGATAGGCCCTTACAGTCAAGCCATTGAAGCCAATGGTACCCTCTATGTTTCTGGACAGATTCCTATTGACCCTGCCACTGGCGAGGTTGTTGCTGGAGGTATAGAACCCCAAGCCAAACAAGTGATGCAGAGCCTTAAAGCTATTTTGGAAGAGGCTGGTTATACCTTTGACCAAGTGGTGAAAACCACGATCCTCTTGGACGATTTGGGCAATTTTGCCAAGGTAAATGAAATCTATGGCGGTTATTTTGGTGAGGGTGCTCCCGCCCGTGAAACCTACCAAGTTGCCAAACTTCCTAAAGGTGTAGCTGTGGAAATCTCCTGCATAGCAGTGAAATAATGATTAATGTCAACAAATAATTAATGCCAATAATGATAATTATTAATCATTATTGGCATTAATCATTATTTGAAGAGTTCTTTCGCATCAATCGCTTCACGTTGTTTTTGGGAGGCGTATTGCCATTGGTAAGTAGTAAAACCGAAGAGTCCCGCTAGCAGATTGGCAGGGAAGGTTACGATGGCATCGTTGTAGTCGGTGATGGAGGCACTCAGGTAGCGCCTACCTGCGGCTAATTGCTCCTCACACTCAGTGAAAGCATGTTGCAGATGTAGGAACTGTTGGTTAGCCTTTAGCTCAGGGTATTCTTCAGCACGTGCCATGACATTCATCAGCATCTTGTTCCCCTTCTCTGGTTGCAGGTAGGGGTTTTGTTTTTCAGTAACCACAGGGGTACGCAGCTCAGTGATTTGGGCTAAGGTCTCCTGCTCATAGTTCATATACTGCTTGGTGGTTTCAATAAGGTTTGGAATAAGCTCTGCTCGCTGGATAAAAAGCGAATCCAACGAGGAAATAGCATTCTGTATCTGGTTTTTTCGCTTGGCTATCTTATTAAAAACCAAGACAATGTATAAGAGTACTACCACTCCTACACCGAGTAAAATGTAAGTAACCATAAGGAGTTTTTAAGTTTTGAGTTTTGAGTTGTTAGTGGTTAATTTTTAGTTTTTAGTTGTTAGAGGCTAACCACTAACCACTGACC
>CAJZFM010000127.1 GCA_915070235.1 uncultured Capnocytophaga sp.
CCGATACGGGCACTATTGCCCTAGAGCGAAATGCAAAGATTGGTTACCTAAAACAGGATATTGACTTTGTCGCTGGCCGTACGGTGCTTGAGGAGGCTTATCAGGCCTTCACCACACTTATGCGCCTTGAAGAGGAATTAGATAGCATACACCATGAGATGACCACACGCACCGATTACGAAAGCGAGAGCTATAATGACCTACTTATCCGCCTGCACGACGTTACCCATGAGTACGAAATCCATGGGGGATATACCTATAAGGGCGACACCGAGCGCATTCTCTCTGGATTAGGCTTCTCTCGCGAGGACTTCTCTCGCCTGACTGATAGCTTCTCTGGGGGCTGGCGCATGCGCATAGAGCTGGCCAAGCTCCTCTTGGAAAAGAACGATATCCTCCTTTTAGACGAGCCTACCAACCACCTTGATATAGAGTCTATCATCTGGTTTGAGGGCTTCCTCAAGTCCTTCCCTGGCGCTGTGGTGATTATCTCCCACGACAAGATGTTCTTGGACAATGTGACCAACCGTACCATTGAGATTGTTGCAGGGCGTATCTACGACTATCCCAAGCCCTATTCGGCTTTCTTGGAGCTGCGTAAGGAGATGATTACCCAGCAACTCGCCGCCCAGAAGAACCAGGAGAAGATGATACAGCAAACGGAGAAACTCATTGATAAGTTCCGTGCCAAGGCTTCCAAGGCCTCTATGGCACAGTCTTTGATAAAGAAATTAGACCGTATAGAGCGCATTGAGGTTGATGAGCAGGAAACCGCGGTCATGTCCGTTCGCTTCCCGCTCTCTCAACAACCTGGAAAGGTGGTCTTGGAGATTGACCACGTCAGCAAGAGTTATGATGACAAGCTGATACTCAAGGACGTAAGCCTACTGGTGGAGCGTGGCTCCAAAATAGCTTTCGTCGGACAGAACGGACAGGGGAAAACAACCTTGGCCAAGATGATTATTGGCGAGATTCCCTATGAGGGCTCTATCCGCTTGGGGCACAATGTAGAAATAGGCTACTTCGCTCAAAACCAAGCCCATTACTTGGACGGCGAACTCACCCTTTTGGATACCATGCTCAATGCTGCTAATGATACCAACCGTACCAAAGTACGTGATATACTCGGTGCTTTCCTCTTCCGTGGCGATGAGGTTGAAAAGAAGGTAAAAGTACTCTCAGGGGGCGAACGCAATCGCTTGGCTTTGGCCAAAATGCTCCTCTCCTCCTTTAACGTACTGGTGATGGACGAGCCTACCAACCACCTGGACATCGCCTCCAAGAACGTCCTCAAGCAGGCGCTCCAGCGCTTCGAGGGAACACTCATCATCGTATCCCACGACCGTGACTTCCTCACTGGACTTACCGACAAGGTATATGAGTTCAAGAACCATACGATCAAGGAGTACCTCGGCGATATTGATTTCTACTTGGAACAAAGAGCCGTCTCCTCCTTCCGAGAGATAGAAAAGGGCGAAGAGGTCAAAAAAGAGGTAGTAGAAAAGGAAAAGACCCTTTCCTACGAAGAACAAAAAGAGCGTAAGAAGCTCACCAACCTTCTCAGCAAAGTAGAGAGACAAATCGCTGACCTTGAAACTGAAATCGCCCAAATGGACAAACAAATACAAGCCAACCCCTCCCCCACCCTTATGGAGCAGTACGGCCAGAAAAAAAACCAGCTGGATACCCTCATGCAGGAATGGGAGAAAATTTCATTAATGATTAGTGATTAATGCCAATAATGATTAATCCAACCATAATCATTACCCTGACTCGTCCAACACATCTAACCCATCTGATAATTAACCTCAAAATTATTATGAAAAAAGAATACTATCACTGTACCGCTTTGTTGCTACTCATATCAGCTTTGTTTTTTGCCTGCAACAAAGGAAATAGTAAGGCTGAGCTCTGTCCTGAAGGATATGCTTGTTGCAATGGCCCTACCTACTTCCTCTTCTACATAGATAAGGAAAAAGTGGGGGCTGATTTCTTCAAGCAAGTACAAATCCAGAAGACAAGCGAAGGAAAAACAGAAGTATTTAAAAAGGATTACATCCAGTACTATAGCTATCCTGAGAAAAAGTATGATTTACTCTCCTTTATTATCTTTACCAGTAATAAAACAGAAGGAGAGGCTCAGGATATTTACACCTTACAGACACCCTCCAAGCAATATACCATTACTATAAAAGGAAAATATGTAGATCCCCCCTGCTGCTGTGCTACCTCTCTTGTAGAAGAGGTATTGCTCAACGGAAAGAAATGGGAATACAAAGAATATGCTGAATTAGGAGAAGGAAAATACCTTGTCATTGACAATTAATCATTAACCATTAATCATTAACAATTGAGTTTCATAGTTTCCGCCCGCAAATACCGCCCACAGACCTTCCGCGATGTCGTGGGACAAAAGGCTATCACCGATACACTGGAGAATGCCATTGCCAATGACCACCTCGCTCAGGCCTTACTCTTTACAGGCCCTCGTGGGGTAGGCAAGACTACTTGTGCCCGTATCTTAGCCAAGAAAATCAATGAGAAAACTACCCCTACCGAAGGGGATAACGACTTCGCTTTCAATATCTTTGAGCTGGACGCGGCTTCTAACAATAGTGTGGAGGGTATCCGCTCCCTCATCGAGCAAGTGCGTATCCCGCCCCAAGTAGGTAAGTATAAGGTATATATCATTGACGAGGTGCATATGCTCTCCAATGCGGCCTTCAACGCCTTCCTCAAGACACTGGAGGAACCTCCCGCTCATGCTATTTTTATCTTGGCCACCACCGAGAAGCACAAGGTGATTCCTACCATCCTTTCGCGTTGTCAAATCTTTGACTTCAAGCGTATCACCATTAGCGATGCCCGCGAGTACCTCAAGTATATCGCTGGCGAGCAAGGCCTTAAGGCAGAGGACGAAGCCCTACAGATCATCGCCCAAAAAGCCGACGGCGCCATGCGCGACGCCCTCTCTATCTTTGACCGCGTGGTGAGTTTCTGCGGAGGTACCATTACCCGACAAGCCGTATCCGAGATTCTCAACGTCTTGGACTACGATACTTATTTTAAGATTACCGACCTTATTGTCGCCAACAATATCCCACAACTCTTGGTGGAGTTCAACAGCATTCTTGCACATGGCTTTGACGGACAGCACTTTATATCAGGCTTAGCAGGACACTTCCGCGACCTGATGGTCTGCAAGAACAACAAGACCATCGCCCTTATGGAAGTAGGTGAGGAAACCCAAAAGAAGTACGCCGAACAAACGGCCAAGTGCGATTTTCCTTTCTTAGTGAGTGCCTTGGAGATTGCCTCCGACTGCGACCTTAAGTATAAGACAAGTCGCACCCCGCGCCTCTTAGTAGAGCTCGCCCTTATGCAATTAGCCTCATTGACCTTTGAAGGGGATAAAAAAAAAATGATGGATATATAATCCCTGCCTCCGTTTTCCATAAGGACAGACCTAAGGAAAACAAAACAGAAGCATCTCAACCTCAACAAGTTACCACCACTACAGCCACACCAACCCCTGTAGCCACTCCACCTGCCCATAGTGTTTCAGCCACTTCCCTTAAGAGTATCCAGCTCAAGCGCGAAGCTGCCAAGGTGCGCGATGACCACAACCTATCCTCCCAAGACCTCCCTGCCGAGAACTACACCAAGGAGGATTTCGATCGTGTATGGCAGAACATGCTCACCATCTTGGACAAGCGGGGCGAACACCTACTCATCAGTTATTTAGGCAAGGCCACCCCCGTTATTGATAAGGACATCATTCATATAGAAGTCAGCAGCAACATAGCCGATATAGATATCCGCTCCCACCAGCAGCGCCTGCTCACCTATATTCACAAGCAACTCAAGAACAACCATATCACCATGGAGATCACCCTCAACCGAGCCGCTGCTGCCGCTGCCACCCCCTACACTCTTGAAGAGAAGTACAACGCCCTCAGGGAGCAAAACCCCTTCCTCGATACCTTCGTCCAAGAATTAGGACTACAATTCTAAATCAGTGGTCAGTGGTCAGAAGTCAGAAGTCAGAAGCCAGAAGTCAGAAGCCAGAAGTCAGCGGTCATTATTGGCATTAATCATTAATCATTGCTGGCATTAATCATTAATCATTGCTGGCATTAATCATTGTTGGCATTAATCATTATTAAAGTTATCAACATTTTTCTGTTGAAAAAATAACTCTTTTGTTTATAAGCCTTTAGCGCCTTGTCTATTTTTTCTCTTGCAAAACCCTGCCAAATACCCTAACTTTGCACATATTTTTTCACTATGACACAAACCGATATTGACCAAATCCTCTCCCTCGTCCATGAGGGCAACAAGATCGCCGCAGTAAAGCTCCTGATGGACACCGCTCATATAGGTCTCAAAGAAGCCAAGGACATCATTGATGATGTTTTTCTCGGAAAAGAAACGGATATCAACGAGCGTGTAAAGCGTGTTTCCTACTCAGATACTGCTGAACGTTTCACCGCTGAGGGTGGCCTCAATGGAGAGAACCCTCACTTCTTCTACCACAAGGGAAGTATAAAGGAAGAGGTTACCCCTGCTCACCCTATGTGGGAGAGGATCAAGACTGTTTTTGCTCCTATTGAAGGCCTCCCTGCTGATATAGCACGTATGAGAGAGAACTACGCCAAGGCTATAGAAGAGATGGAAGCCAAAGCAGGTTACACCTCTAAAAAAGGAACACAAACCACCCAAAAAGGACAAGCTCCCAACAGAAAAGAACAAGCCTCCAGCGATAAGAAAGATACGCTGTTTATCAAAAAAAGTCCCCTTGACTTTCTCAAATGGTATTTTTACCTCTTTATCGCTGCTGCTATAGTCTATATGATATATTTATTTATCAATCACTAATCATTGATCATTGGTCACTAGTCATTAGTCATTAGTCACTAGTCATTGGTCATTAATCATTAAAAAACATGGGAATATTTGACAAAAGGGAAAATTACAAACCCTTTGAGTATCCAGAAGTAATGAAATTCGTGGATATGATGCACCAAACATTCTGGGTGCACTCCGAAGTAGAATTTACCGCTGACATACAGGACTTTAAGTCCAACCTCAGCTTGGTAGAAAAAGAAGCCGTTAAGCGTGCCCTCTTGGGGATTGCCCAAGTGGAAGTAGCGGTAAAAACCTTTTGGGGAGACCTCTATGACATCTTCCCCAAACCTGAGTTCAACGGCTTGGGCGCTACCTTTGCCGAATGTGAGTTCCGCCACTCCGAGGCTTATTCACGCCTTTTGGAGGTCTTAGGCTACAACAATGAGTTCGAATCGCTCTTGGAAGTGCCTATCTTCAAGGAAAGAAATGCTGTCCTGAAGGAATATCTGGCTAAAAACAGAGAAAACGCCATGGAGCGTATCCTTTTCTTTACCTTAATTATAGAGAACGCTTCTCTATTTAGCCAGTTTGCTACCATTCTCTCCTTTACCCGTTTCAAAGGATATATGAAGAATGTGGCAAACATCATCGCTTGGACGTCTATTGACGAGCAGGTACATGCCAATGCGGGTATCTATATCCTCAAAACCATATTTGAGGAAAATCCAGACTTCCGTACCAAGGCCAAGGAAGAAGCTACCCAATTTATCCGCGACTATATTCTATTGGAGGACAAGATGTTGGACTGGATTTTTGAAGAAGGCGAACTCTCTTTCTTCACCAAGAAAGATTTGGCCAACTATATGCGTTACCGCCTTGATGATGCCTTGACCCAATTGGATCTCGGCAAGCCTTTCGGTATCACCGCACAGGAGGCCGCCCCTATGTTGTGGTTTGAGGAAGAAGTATTTGTCAACGAACTCGATGACTTCTTCGCCAAGCGACCCACCGCTTACACCAAGCACGACAAAAGCATCACCGCCAACGACCTATTCTAAAATAGTGAAAAGTGAATAGTGAATAACACCATTCTAACCACTTCTATTCATTATTCACTTTTCATTTTTCATTTCCTAACCATCAATCATTGCTGGCATTAATCATTAATCATTGCTGGCATTAATCATTATCTAATTATGATTTACAGCAAAGAAATCACCCAAGAAATTCAGCTCATTGATACCGATTATTTCACTCTTGGCGAATACATCTATATGGCTATGGGCTTAGTCAGCAACCATCGTGTATGTATAGCCGTTGCCTACAAGATAGACTATTGTATCAAGAAAGCACTCCAGTTTGTGGAGGCTGACCCTTTAGTAACTTTCACTCATATTAATAAGGTAAAGGTAGGCGAAACCACCGCCGAGCGCCGTTTCCCTTGGAAAAATGAATAACGAAAAGTGAATAGTGAAAAACTCCACCCTAACCAACAGTCTTCACTCTTCAATTAATTTTTTTCTTCGAA
>CAJZFM010000128.1 GCA_915070235.1 uncultured Capnocytophaga sp.
AGCTGTAGCGGTAAGGGCTATGATAGGGATTCCTTCGCCCAAGCGATCGATAATTGTCTTGATATTTCGGTACTCAGGGCGAAAGTCATGCCCCCATTCGGAAATACAGTGTGCCTCATCTACAGCTACGAAGGAGATATTGATCGTTCTGAGAAAATCAGCGTACTCGTCCTTGGTCAAGGATTCAGGGGCTACAAACAGCAGTTTGGTATCCCCATTGCGAATATCCTCCATAACGGTACGTATTTCCCCCTTGGTAAGGGAGGAGTTCAGTACATGGGCAATTTTATCAGTGCCTGAGATGCCGCGAACGACATCCACTTGGTTTTTCATCAGAGCGATAAGCGGAGAGATCACAATAGCTGTCCCTTCTTTCAAGAGCGCAGGGAGCTGATAACATAGTGATTTTCCACCACCTGTAGGCATCAGAACGAAGGTGTGGTTGCCCTCCATGATGCTACGGATAATGTCTTCTTGTTTTCCTTTGAATCCGCTAAAGCCAAAAATGCTTTTTAATGCTTTTTGTAAATCAACATTATTAGTACTCATAATAATATGTAGTATTTTATATGTAGTATTTTTTTTTTACTTTTGCAGGATAAAATTACAACTTTTTTTTTAAGTGGCAAATTTAAAACCAACTATTTTGGAAAATTTTAATAATATACTTGATTTTGCTCGCAAAACCATTGAGATTGAGCTTCAATCTTTAGGGAAATTAACAAAGTTTTTAGATGAGAATTTCCCTCGTGCCGTACAGGCGATTCTACAATCCAAAGGGCGTGTGGTCATCACAGGCATAGGCAAGAGTGCCATCATAGCCCAAAAGATGGTCGCTACGATGAATTCCACAGGTACTCCTGCGATTTTTATGCATGCGGCCGATGCTATTCATGGGGACTTGGGTATGATACAGCCGTCCGATGTGGTTGTCTGTATCTCTAAGAGTGGCAATACTCCAGAAATCAAGGTGTTAGTACCGCTGCTCAAGCGTGAAAACAATCCGCTGATAGCCATTACGGCCAATAAGGAATCTTTCTTAGCCACCCAGTCCGATTATGTGCTCTATGCCTATACCGAGAGGGAGGCCTGCCCGAACAACTTAGCCCCGACCACTTCCACTACCTCCCAGTTAGTCATAGGTGATGCCTTGGCTGTGGCACTTATGCAAGTAAAGCAGTTTGGCAGTGCCGATTTCGCGAAGTATCACCCAGGTGGTGCGCTCGGTAAGCGACTTTATCTAACCGTAGGGGAGGCCATAGCTAAAAATCAAGTGCCTGTAGTGGCTCCAGAGACGGACATCAAGCAGGTGATTGTAGAAATCTCTCAGAAGATGCTTGGAGTAACAGCGGTGCTCGATGGGGAACATATCGTGGGGGTCATCACCGACGGAGATATTCGCCGTATGCTCAGCCGTTACGACCAAATCAAGGGACTCCGTGCCCGCGACATTATGACCACTCACCCCAAAACCATAGAGGCCGAGGTGCTGGCGGTAGATGCATTAGACTTCATGCAAAACCACAAAATCACTCAGCTATTAGTTACCCGCCAAGGTAAGTATGTAGGGGTGATACACTTACATAACCTGATACAGGAGGGAATCATTTAAGTGAAAAGTGAAGAGTGAAAAACTTTTCGCTTTTCACTCTTCACTTTTCACTACTATTGTTTTCTCATTTCCTCTACTATCCATGCACTTAAGTAGGTGCTCCCCTGGGGTGAGATTTAGTTTCATGTCGTGGAAGTGGAGGGTTTCCCCCAAGAAGGTGTTGTCCAAGTACCAAAAGAGCTTGCCTGGGTACTTATAAGCCACACGAGCTATAATGGGTTGGAGACTGCCCCCTAAGCCCTTAGCGGGGTGTAGGGTAGTGCCATGTTTGGGATAGATGAAATCCAATACCTGCTGCTTATCCCCCTCTTGGCAATCCTCTCTTAGGGGAGGAAGCACCTGGTAGGAAGGGTGTTTTTTCTTATAAAACCACTCCATGAGCGGGGGCAGTACGAACCAGCTCTCCGAACGCATGTTGGCGACCTGCTCACAGTTGCTATTGACCTGCCAAAGGCCATCGGGGGAGAGGTGTACCCAGCGGTGGTACTTACACAGGGTGGTTTGTAGTTGTCCATGAGGCACCCAAATCGTCTTTTTAGGGCATAAGTCGCTGGCAATCATACCGCTTAAGGCACAAACTTCTACCTTTTGGAGATCCTCCCAAGGGGCATCAAACCATTTGTCTTTCTTGAGTAGCTGGAAAATCTCCAGCATCACAGGAGCAGCAGTACCTACTCCAGTAAGCTCAGGACGTCCTTCCCCAGAGGCATTGCCCACCCATACCCCTACTAAGTAGTGAGAGGTAAGACCAATAGCCCAAGCATCGCGGTTGCCAAAGCTGGTACCTGTCTTCCAAGAAATTTTCCGAGATGAGGTATAATAGCGCCAAGCCGAGTCAAACGAAGGGCGGTTCACCTGAGTTAGTGCCTCAAAAGTCTTATAGATAGCCCCTGCTGAAAAATGGTTCTTTTCTTCTTGCAAAGAGCCAAAATCACGCTCACCCCTCAGATAGGTAAGCCTTTGGAAGGCATGAGAGTGGTATTTGCCTGTTTGTGTATATTCATTCAGTTCATAGCCCATATTGGCATAAGCCTGTGCAAGTTCCCAAAGCGAACACTCGGCTCCGCCCAGAATGAGCGATAATCCATAATGGTCAGGGGAGCGGTTGATAGAGCGTAGGCGAAGCTTTTGTAGCTGTTGGTAAAATCGGCTGATGCCATATTGGCGTAGTAATAGTACAAAGGGAATATTCAGTGAGCGGTACAGAGCCTCATCGGCAGGGACAGCCCCCTCGTAGGTGTTTTCAAAGTTCTCAGGAGAATAGCCTCCGATATGGGTGGGAATATCCCCCACAAGTTCTTGAGGCAACAGCTCACTGCTATCAAGCATAGCCGCATAGAGGAAGGGCTTCAGCACGCTGCCTGTACTGCGCGGACGGTGAATGATATTCACATCTTTCTGGTGTTGTTCATCGGTAGGGCTATTGCCTACATAGGCCAATATCTCACGGCTTTGTATATCCACCACCAAGGCACAGAGGTTATGCACCTCAAAACGCTTGTAGTGTCGGTAGTACTTGGCTATCACCTCCTGCACTCGCTCTTGTAGGTAATAATCTATGGTGGTGAGTTGTCGTTTGTTGGGAGCAGTGCGTGCGATGCGCTCCACAAGGTGAGGGGCTATATTGGGCAGCTCATGCGGCCGCTCCACCAAAGGCTCTTGTAAGGAAAGTTCGTAGGTGGTTTTATCTATGGTATGATTTTTGAGGAGTTTCTCCAGAAGGAAATCACGCTTTTTTCTTAGAGCATTCTGATTGCGTCCAGGAAAGATCAGACCAGGAGCATTGGGCAATACGGCCAAGGTACAAGCCTCTGCCCAAGAGAGCTGTTCCACAGAGACACCAAAGTAGCGCCAAGCAGCCATATCGGCACCAATCACATTGCCACCAAAAGGCGCATGGGAAGCATATAGGGCAAGGATCTTCTCCTTGGAGTAGCGAAACTCCAAGCGAGTAGCCCAGATAGCCTCTATAAGTTTCTCGCCATAGGTACGAGCCTTGTTCTTACGAGCCAGACGAATCACTTGTTGGGTAAGAGTACTCCCCCCACGTACAGTATGGCCATGCCGCAGATTGGTTAGTAAGGCCTTGACGGTAGATACAGGATTCACTCCCCAATGGTAGTAGAAGTGAGCATCTTCGTAGGTTAGAATTGCCTTGCGTAGCTTATAAGGCACTGTATCCCGCTCGGGAAAGCGCCATTGGCCATCGGGGGCGATCTTGCCCCCAAGGAGTTTGCCCTCTCGGCTCTCTACCACAGTGGCATAGCCTTCCTTAAAAAGCGGACTAGGCAAGCAAAAGATATACCATAATAGTAGGATGCCCCCTATGGCGGTACGGATCTTGTGCCTGCGAAGATAATTGATAAGAGAAAAACAATAGTTACGTATCATTACCACAAAAGTACATGGTTTTTTCTAAAGAAGCAAACTTTTTTAATGCTTAATTGTCAATTGTTAATTGTTAATTGTCAATTACTTGTGATTAATTATTGTTGTAAAGAACGCTTATATCGTCCAATTTATTAAGAAGCAATTATTGCCTCTGAGAAAGTATATTGTATTTAAGATTATACCTGATTGGGTATTACTATTTGTTAGTAGTCATCATTAACAATTAATAATTGACAATTAACAATTAAAAGTAGTATACCGCCCCCACTTGCAGCACCAAGTTATTGAGTTCTGTATTGAAGGGGGCGCCTCCGTAATAATCCGTATAGTTGTTGATCCCTCCCCTACCCGATTTGGCGCGCGCCTCAAGGCTTAGGAAAGAAAATATGGGCACTTCCACCCCTACGAGTCCTGCTACATCAAAGGTTCTGGGCGAGGGTACTTTGCTGTCTTTTTTGATTAAGAGGTCAGTGGTCAGCCCCGCATCCAAATATAGGTGTTCAAAAAGGCGAAAATGAATGATATAGCCCAAGGATAGATAACCTGTGGTATAGCTCCCTGCATAAGCTGGCTCATAGTTTTCCCTATAGCGAGCTCCCTGACCTGAATAGAGTAGTTCTAACTTCCCGCTAATGGTGCGGTCAGTAAGCACCGAAAGGGTCGCCCCCGCATAGAAGCTGGGCACATAGCTAAAATCCTCCCGCTGATAGAAGAAGCCACGAGAAAAGGTGGCCAAGGATAAGCCCGCTTTGGCACCTACCCGTACATTGCTCTCCTGCCCCCATAGGCACAGAGAACATAAGCATAAAAAAGACAAAATCACCTGCCTCATAAGCAAACTCTTATAAGTGGCAAAGATAGCAATATTATATGACAAATAAAAATAGTTTATAAAAAATCTTTCAGTAAGAGAGAAAAAAGTCAGATAATTCGTACTTTTGCACCCCTAAAATCATAGCCACATGGAAACCAAGCAAACCACCAATTATCTGATCATTATACTCATCTCCCTCTCCCATGGTCTGAACGACTTGTTACAAGGTATCTTACCCTCTATCTATCCTGCACTGAAACAGGAGTTTGCACTCTCCATGGCGCAGGTGGGACTGATTACCTTCTGCTATCAGGTGTCTGCCTCCATTTTGCAACCCTTGGTGGGAGCTTATACGGATAAGCACCCCAAGCCTTATGCTCAAGTGGTGGGCATGGCCTTCAGTGCCTTAGGTATTGGGCTACTCTCATGGGTGAATAGCTATGCGCTGGTGCTGCTCTCGGTGATTTTTGTAGGGATAGGCTCCTCTATCTTCCATCCTGAGGCCTCACGTATTGCCTTCTTAGCCTCTGGAGGTAAGCGCTCTTTTACCCAAGCGGTCTTCCAGCTTGGGGGCAATTCGGGGAGTGCACTGGCACCTCTTTTAGTGATTATGGTTGTCTTTACCAAGAAAATAGTATATGGCCAGCTGGTGGAAGAGAGTCATTTGGAACGCCTTGTATGGTTTGTTCTCTTCCCTGCCCTTGCTATTGTGATCCTGCTCTTTATAGGTGCTTGGCGCAAAAAGCTCCTCAAGCAGGCACAGACGCTCAAAAAGCGGGAGATTCCCCTACCCGACCTCACACATGCACAGGTGCGCAACTCGGTGATTATCCTCATGTTCCTTGTTTTCTCTAAGAACTTCTATACCGCAGGCATCAGTAATTACTTCCAGTTCTATACCATCAAGACCTTTGGATTTACCAATGCCGAGGCTCAGCTCTACCTCTTTTATTACTTAGGAGCAGCGGCAGCAGGCACGCTCATCGGCGGTTTCTTTGGAGACAAAGTAGGTAGGAAGTTCATCATTTGGTTTTCTATCTTAGGTGCTGCACCTTTTGCCCTATGGCTCCCCTATGCCGATGCCAAAACAACAGCCATTTTAGTAGTGCTCATTGGCTTTATCATCTCCTCTGCCTTTGCTTCTATTCTGGTCTATGCCCAAGAGCTACTACCTAAGAAGATAGGCATGATTTCGGGTGTTTTCTACGGATTTGCCTTTGGTATGGCAGGCTTAGGCTCCGCTGTATTAGGCAAACTCATTGATATGACCAGTATTACCTTCGTCTATAAGGTCTGTTCCTTCCTCCCCCTTATGGGACTGACCGCCTATTTCTTACCTAACTTGAGGAAAGTAAAAACAAAATTAAGTGAATAACAAAAAGTGAAGAGTGAAAAGCGAACGAATAACGTTACTTTTCACTCTTCACTAATCATTAGTCACTTGTCATTGTCTTAGAATCCAAACAGTTCCTCAAGGCTTAGTTTCTTGAACTCACCTATTTTTTGGAGTTCTGCTTGAGGGAGTTTCTTCTCAGAG
>CAJZFM010000129.1 GCA_915070235.1 uncultured Capnocytophaga sp.
GCTATCTACGGTAGATATTTTAGTAAACAACGCTGGTTTAGGCAAGTTCGTGCCTTTTGAGCAAGTGGACGATGCCTTATACGATGCCCACTTCAACCTCAATGTAAAAGCACCTTATTTCCTCACCCAAAAGCTACTACCTGCTCTTGTGAAAAGCAAAGGAAATGTGATCAACATATCCTCTTACTTTGCCCATCGTATGCTACCCAATAGAGCCACTACTGTCTATTCAGCTACCAAAGGAGCTTTGAATTCCTTTACAAAGGCTTTAGCCTTTGAAGTGGGACACTTGGGGGTACGTGTCAATGCTATTGCCCCTGGCAGTATCTCTACCCCACAGTTCAATCGTAATCTGCAAGCTCTCACCAGAGAGAAACAAGCAGCTTTTGAAACAATGGTAAAGGAAATCTACCCTTTACAGCATATCGGAACCCCTCAGGACATTGCCCAAGCAGCTGTATTCCTTGCCAGCGACAATGCCTCATGGATTACAGGCTCCATACTGGCTGTAGATGGAGGACTGACAACGAATTAGTCTTGAGTTATCTCAAATTTAACTTATTTCTTATGCACTCCCCTATTGACTTTCTTCTTCAAATATTGTATTTTTGCAATTCAGTTGTCAGAGGTCAGTTATCAGTAATCAGAAACTGACTTCTGACCACTGACTACTAACAACTGAACCCATGAGCACTGTAATTACAAATATTGACCAGTTAGACCTTGTCAATGGCATATATACTTATGCCGATTATCTGATGTGGAAGATCAAAGACCGAGTAGAGATTCTCAAAGGAAAAATCTTTAAGATGAGTCCCGCTCCTGCTATTTCTCATCAGAGTATATCTTTTAACCTATCTGGTTTACTGTTTATGTACTTTTATAACAAACCTTGCAAGGTCTTTGCCTCCCCCTTCGATGTTGTTCTTAAAAATAAGAACGGCAAGGAAGATACTGTTGTACAACCAGACCTCTGTATAGTATGTGACCCTGAAAAATTAGCTGACGGAAAACGCTGCTTAGGCGCCCCTGACCTTATCATAGAGATTCTCTCTCCTGGTAATTCTAAGAAAGAAATACGCAATAAGTACGAACTTTACCAGGAAGCAGGCGTACGAGAGTATTGGGTGATACGTCCTGACAATAAAGAAATTACTCAATTTGTTTTAGAAAATGGCCAATATCGCACCCTCCCTCCTATTGTAGAAGGGGATCTCATTCACTCGACTATCTTCTCTGACCTTAGCTTACAGACAGAAGATATTTTCAGACTGTAATACCTTCAGAGGTCAGAAGTCGGCTATCAGACTCTATTCATTTTTCACTATTCGTTATTCACTAAGACCATGAGCACTGTAATTACAAATATTGACCAGTTAGACCTTGTCAATGGCATATATACTTATGCCGATTATCTGATGTGGAAAATCAAAGACCGCTTGGAACTCCTTAAGGGGAAAATATTCCAAATGGGTGCCCCCAGCCTGACTCACCAAACTGTTTCCATGAATTTTAGCCGCCTGTTGAGCAACTATTTCTATAAAACCCCTTGCAAACTCTTTGCGGCTCCTTTTGATGTGCGCTTAGCCAAAAAGGGTGAGAAAGACAATGAGGTATATACGGTAGTCCAGCCCGACCTCTGTGTAGTATGCGATGCAGATAAGTTGGACGAAAGAGGTTGCTGGGGCGCCCCTGACCTGATCATAGAAATCCTCTCTCCTGGTAACTCTAAAAAAGAACTCAAAAACAAATACGAACTCTATGAGGAAGCAGGGGTAAGAGAGTATTGGCTGGTACACCCACAAGATGAATATGTGATTATCAATGTATTGGAAAACAACCAATACCGTGCACTTCCCCCTTTTGTAGATAAAGAAGTTACTTCGGTGATCTTCCCTGACCTTAGCTTACAGACAGAAGATATTTTTAGGTTGTGATGCTTTCTGCTCTCTAAAATTACCTCAGGTTAATTTCCCTTTGGATAAAAACCCGTATCTTTGCATCAGAATTTAATTTAGTATTTTTATGAATAGTAAAACAAGAAAAATCGCGGGTTATGTCCTTTCTGGATTGGTAACCTTTGTCTTCGTCGCTACAGGTGCTATGAAATTCACTGGGGGTGAGCAGAATGTACAAATGGCAGAATTGGTAGGCGGTGCTTCTACACTCCACATCTTAGGCGGGTTACAGATATTCTTTGCCTTACTTTTTTGGATTCCTCGTACTGCTGTGGTAGGCTTTTTGCTTATGGCTTGTTATATGGCCGGAGCTATGGCTACTCATTCGGTTATCAAAGAATCCTTTGTCTTACAGACAGGCATTGAAACCCTTATCTGGGTGACTGGATTTGTTCGTTTCCCTGAACTTACCCAAAGACTTTGCCCTTGTAATAACTGTAAACAGTAATCAGAAGTCAGTGGTCAGTCATCAGAAACTGACTGCTGACCACTAACTACTGACCACTATCCATGGATTTTGAACGTATCAAAGAAAAACTCGCCATTTTAGCCGATGCGGCTAAGTATGATGTCTCCTGCTCCAGTAGCGGGAGTACGCGTCGCGGTAAAAAAGGTGAATTGGGCAATGCTGCCCCCTTGGGAATCTGCCATTCCTTTACGGAAGATGGGCGGTGTATCTCCTTGCTCAAAATCCTGCTGACCAACCACTGTATATATGACTGTGTGTATTGTGTCTCTCGCCGCTCGAACGATATTGCTCGTGCGGCTTTCTCTGTACAGGAAGTAGTGGATCTGACTATCAACTTCTACCGAAGAAACTATATAGAAGGCCTTTTCCTAAGCTCTGGCGTATTTAAGGATGCAGATACCACCATGGAACGCTTAGTAAGAGTAGCCAAAAAACTAAGAGAGGAGGAACACTTCAATGGGTATATACACCTGAAGACCATTCCTGGGGCGAGTGAACAACTGATCCATGAGGCTGGACTCTATGCCGATCGTCTCTCTGTCAACCTTGAAATACCTACCAAGGAGGGACTCAAGCTACTGGCTCCTGAGAAAGACCACAAGCAGATGGTTGCTCCTATGCAACAGGTGAAGAATGAACTGGCTATCACCTCTTTGGAGCAAAAGAAATTCAAACACACCCCGAAGTTTGCTCCTGCAGGACAGACCACTCAGATGATTATTGGGGCTACAGCCGAGACTGACCAAAAGATTATCCATGTGGCCAGCTATATGTATGAGAAATTTCAACTCAAGCGGGTGTATTACTCCGGTTATGTACCTGTTCTTCAGGACAGTCGCCTCCCCTCTATCTATAGCCAAGTACCTATTGTACGAGAGAATCGCCTCTACCAAGCCGATTGGCTAATGCGCTATTATGGTTTTGACCCCAATGAGATTCTTGACCCTACACAACCTTTTTTGGATTTGGAGATAGACCCTAAGCTCGCTTGGGCGCTGCGTAATCAGCACCTCTTCCCTATTGATGTGAATACCGCACCGCGAGAATTACTCCTACGTATCCCTGGGGTAGGAGTGAGATCCGTACAGAAGATATTATCTGCACGGACTTTCCAAAAACTCACCTACTATTCCCTCAAACAAATGGGAGTTAGCCTCAGTCGTGCCAAGTACTTTATCACTTGTAGTGGTGCAGAACCCTTGGCAGGGAGTATGGATAGCCTAAGGCTGCGCCGCCTTATCATTGCTAACAGCCAGAGCAAACAGAAAAATAGGTATGACCCAGTTATACCCTTTCCTAATTAACTTTTTTACAAATTGATACATTTACTCTACGATAGTTCCTTTGAAGGATTCCTTACGGTTGTTTTTATAACCTTTGAAAGGCGTTACTCACAGGTGATTATCACGCCTGAGTCTCGTCACACCCCTACTCTATGGGACGAAGAGGAGATTGTTTATACCGATACTACCAAAGCCCAGCGCGTGCTAAGCAAGATCAAAACTATATGGAGCACAGAGGGAGTGGCCATTGTACTTCGGGCTTTTCTCTCCGAAGAAAATGCAATAGAAAACCATCTCTTAGAGGCTATTCGCCTGATGCTCCAATACCCCGAAGCAAATGTCTTAGAAAACTATGGGCATGTGGCTATTGCGCATATTCGAAAGGCCGCTAAGAGTGTAGGGCGTGAGGTGCATAGAGTAAAGGAATTTGTTCGCTTTGAGCAGTTGGGCAAGCTCTATTTTGCCAAAATAGCACCGCAGTACGATGTATTGCCTTTGGTTATTCCCCACTTTAAAGCGCGCTTTTCAGACCAAGAGTGGGTACTCTTTGACCCTCAGCGCGCTTATGGATTTTACTACGACCTCAAGGAAGTAATCTCCTTTACCCCAGCTGAGAAGAATTTTGGCAAAACCGCTCAACCTTCCGATGACTATGAGCAGCTCTGGAAAACCTACTTTCAGCATATCAATATCACCGAACGCAAAAACACCCGTTACCAACTCAGAAGCATGCCCAAGCGGTATTGGCAGTATCTGCCTGAGACAAAATAACCCAAAATTTGTCCCTCAAGTCCGCTGAGCATTTAAAAATTATCCTTACCTTTGCGTTTATTAATTAGACGATTTGTCAATTACCAATCTGCCAATTAATCAACAAATTAGCTCATTAACAATGGAACATATTTATTTTATAGGCATAGGAGGAATCGGTATGTCCGCCTTGGCTTTATACTATCGCTTCAAAGGAAAAGAGGTACGTGGTTATGACCGTACCCCTTCTGACATTACTGAGATGCTCTCCAAAAAGGATATTGCTATTACCTTCTCGGAGGATTTGGATTTTATCCCCAAAAACTACACCCCAGAAAACACCTTGGTAGTCTATACCCCTGCTGTCCCAAAAGAGCACAAGCAACTCGTCTATTTCCAAACACATGGTTATAAGGTCTGCAAACGTTCAGAGGTATTAGGGCTTATCACCGAGGACAGTTTTTGCTTGGCTGTAGCAGGCACCCATGGCAAGACAACTACCAGCAGTATCTTAGCCCATATCTTGGTGGAGTGCAAGGCGCCTGTGAGTGCTTTCTTAGGGGGTATTTGTGAGAACTTCCAAAGCAATTTCATCTGTAAGGGGACTGAACTTACTGTGGTGGAGGCCGATGAGTTTGACCGCTCTTTCTTGCGCCTAAGCCCCTCTATTGCTTGTATCACAGCTGTAGATGCTGACCACTTAGACATCTATGGTACAGTGGAAGAGTTCCAAAAAGGTTTTGAGGACTTTACCCATCGCCTTAAACCTGGGGGCAAGCTCATCGTACGCAAGGGACTACCCTTTGCAGGGCTTACCTATGGCATAGCTGATGGTAGCGATTATGAGATTTCTCAGGTGAAAGTACAAAACGGAGGCTACCACTTCACACTAAGCTATACTGATCCTAAGACAAGCTACCATGAAGAGGTCGAGGACTGCACCCTCTTCCGTCCTGGGGAGCATCACCTGCTCAATGCCTTGGCTGCTGTAGCGGTAGCTCATCAGGCAGGTTATCCCTTAGCTGATTTAACACACGCCTTAGCGAGTTTCAAGGGGGTCAAAAGGCGCTTTAACTATATCATCAATACCCCTGAGCAAGTCTTTATAGATGACTATGCCCACCACCCTACCGAGCTAAATGCACTCTATAATGGGGTGAGAACTATGTACCCCAATGAGGAGATAACTATTCTCTTCCAACCCCATCTCTTTACCCGTACCCGCGACTTTGCTGACGGTTTTGCTAAGAGCCTTTCACAGTTTGACCGTGTTGTTCTCTTAGATATTTACCCAGCCAGAGAACTCCCCATAGAGGGGGTAACCTCCCAATGGCTTTTGGATAAAATAGAAAACCCCAACAAAGTACTCTTATCCAAATCCGAGATTATCAACTATTTACAAGCCCACCCTACTCGTATTTTAGTACTGGCTGGCGCAGGCGATATAGGAGTAGAGGTAGAGAAGATCAAAAAGTTTTTGGAAAAAGACATCTAAAAATTTGCACAGCAAAAAAAAAGTGTGTATTTTTGCGGCCGAAAACGGGAAGATACTCAAGCGGCCAACGAGGGCAGACTGTAAATCTGCTGGTTTTACCTTCGCAGGTTCGAATCCTGCTCTTCCCACAGTGTCATTCCTTAGTGAATGACTTTTTTTTTGCCCCTAAAAAGCACTTTTCCAATAAACCCCATATTTGTGAATGATGAAAAGTTATATCAAGGCTATTTCTACCTATTTCCCTAAGAATATTCTCACCAATGATGCCATTTCAGCACAATTTCCTGAATGGAATAGCGAAAAAATTCTTCAGAAAATAGGTATTGAACAGCGTTACGTTGCCCAGGCAGATGAGTGCGCCTCCGATATGGCTACCAAAGCCGT
>CAJZFM010000130.1 GCA_915070235.1 uncultured Capnocytophaga sp.
AGAAACCTTCCCCCATATAATCAGCAGCAGGAACTTTCAGTCTTTCGGAGGGAGCGGCTATGGTGGAGAACTTGAACGCTTCATCTGCATTGATATCCCCATAGAGTGACTGATCGTCCCAATGAAGATACTCACAAGCCCACATAAAGCGTTCGCCTAAAAGCACTTTCTCCTTGAGTTCTACTCCCTCAAAAAGCAGGTGATAGATTCCCTTATTGGTTTCCATAAGTACGGCGAAGCTATCTATATCTTGCCTATCAGTGCCACTTATCATGTGATATTTCAGTGAGTTGGCATCACCTAAAAGCTCATTTACCGATACCCGCCCTACGAGCTTTCCTGTGAGTGTCTCTATACACATGACTTCGTATTCCCTACTATCCTTCTTATGATAAAGGGCATACATATACCGCTTACTGCTGTGGGTTTGCTCTATTTTATAGGGGACATCCGACACATAGTAATATTGTTCGTATGAGGGTTCTTTAGGATCAGGAGTGATATGTTTTAGTTCTATTTGCTTGTATAACAGAAGGCTATCGGTAGCTACGGGGGTATATTTAGCCCACATAAAAAGGTCTGAAAAGGTATATACATTTCCTCCTTGGGCATAAGCTGTGTTGAAATAACGAGCATTGTACTGCTCTTTGGTAAAGATAACCCCGCGTGTGACCTTATTGTTTTGGGTGTCAAACTGGAAGACTTGCTTGTCCTGAGTATCTGCCATATTAGGGCGAGAATGGAGCACATGAATCTGCTTCGTCTTAGCATCTAAGGTATAGAAACTTGGTTCATAGTGCCTTTCCTCCTTCAGATAAGTGATATGAGAAGGGGTATTTATTATAGGTAATTTAAAAGCATAGAGTCGCTTGAGCCATGCTTTCCAGTCTTCTTTAGTGGGGTTCTCAGCTATGGGTAAAAAGCCTTGTACAAACTCACGTATGCTTTCCATACGTATCTTGGCTAAGTCCGAAAGGGATTCATATTCCACATAATCAAGAGCATTGCAACTACTGCGACCTTTCTCATCTATTTCAGTTCTAAAGGAGGTATTGGTTACTTTTACCTTTTTAGGACTGTCCAAGGCCTCTATCCACTGGGCAAGATCTCGATAGTCCCCTTCACGATTTTCTGAGATGAAATTACCATAGAGAAAGGGTTTCCCTTCTTGGATCAGCTGCATACTGGACTTTATCGAAATCTCGGTAGTGGAGAGGGTAACTCTCTTGCCGTTTTTATCCGTATAAGAGGCCTTTTTGCAATAATAATCATCAGTGGTACCTGGCAGAGGATATAGCTCAAAAGTGATAGGGGTATCATATACCCACCTTATAGGTTCATCTCCAAAGAGGGGAATTACTAAAATATGGGAAGTGTCCAACCTTTGGGCATCTTTTTCGCTTAGTTTTAGGAAATAACCCCTTTCAGGGAGGAGAAAATCACCCTTTTCTAATACAAAAAGTACCCTTTCTACATTGGAAGACAGGCGAACCCAGCGATAACTTTCCTTAAACTCGCCTGTAACAGTAATCGCTTGTCCCCAAATTACCATAGGAAAAAGAAAAAATAAAAAAATAAGTCTCATATAATTAGTTGTTAGCTGTTAGTCATTTGTCACTATTTAGGTTTTTCATCGTAAAGGCACTAAGAACAAGATAGAGAATACACAACCCCCACATACCTGCCCAATAGGGGAGTATGGTGGAGAGGCTGGCGCCCATTTGGGTGATAGAAACAAAGCCCTTAGCCCCCAAGGTGGTAGGAACTATATAGGAGAAGGCATGTAACCACTCTGGCATGGCTACCGTAGGCCATGAAAAACCAGTGAGCATCACCGAAGGCAACGAAGTGTACATGATGAGCATGATAGCATCTTCCCTACGACGAAGAAAACCCAGCAAGCAAAGCCCCATAAATACAATAGAAAGAACAAAAGGTACCATGAATACCATTGTACTGACAATGGAACTGCGCACAGGAATACCAAACAGAGGCATTACAATACCCAAGATAATGAGCAAGATAGCCATGGAGAGTGCCAAATAGGTGGTGGCCTTACCCATGACAATAGGGAGAGCCCCCCAGAAGCTATTGGAATTAGGATATATTTTGCGCAGCTTGTTACCCTCACGCATGGTGCCACCTAAAATACCTACCGATGTGAGAATGGTCGTCTGAAAGATAATGACCAAGACCACAGGGATAAGGAAGGTTGCATACCCCGAAGAAGGGTTGTATAGGCTTACTACTTTGGCACTTACGGGCATCGCCTCATCACGAACTTGAGAAGGGAGTTTGCCCTGTGCAGAAGTGCGCTTCATCTCTACCCCAGCATTGAGGTAGGTGGCCGAGACTTTGGCAGCGGTGAGTACCTGCTTGTAATAGAGCATATAGGAAGCATCAGCATAGACGGATATGGAGGGTTGCTCACCACGTTGCAGGTCACGGGAAAAGCTGCTGGGAATGGTAATAATTCCTCGTATTTGCTCTTGCTGAAAGGCCTTTTTCGCTTCAGAGAGGTTTAGGTAACTGCTGTAAATGGCCACACCACTATTAGCGTCAATCATACGGAGTAGTTGTCGGCTCTGGGAGGTATTGTCCTCATCAACCACCCCAATGGGCAGGGCTGTTATATAATCATATTATAATCTGATTTATAATATATTAAATTCATAAGTTCTTTAAAATTACTGATTCCCCACTCCATAGCTAACTTAATAGAGTCCTTTCCATTGAGACGAAATAGATTGATTGATATATTTCTCATTATTGAAAGATTCTCAGGAGCATTCCCAGATTTGGTTTTACTCTTATCCTCTATCATTAGTGTATCCTTTACCCAATGTAAACGATTTTCTATACCCCAATGAGAACGTATATGATTTGCAAAGAACTTAGCTTTATTTTTAGCAATACTGCTTATATGATAAGCAATTTCGGTGCTTTCTTCTCCTTTTTTCTTAACATAGCGTGTAGTTTCTATAATTCGCTTTATACCAGACCATTCAGGAGAAATTCCCTCAATATTTTTATAGACCTTTGTAATACGCAACTCATCACGTCCTCTCTCTGAGGATTGTTCTTGATAAGTATCCATTAGGTATTTTCCTAAGACTATATTCTTTTTTATCTGATTAAAAAGGTTTTTTTGATTGCCTTTTACTTGTACAATGTAATCATTTTTTGACTTTACAATAGTTTCAAGAGTTTTTTTGACAATGTAGCGCATCTAAGGTAATAATTTCACCCTCAATATCTAAGGCTTGTAAGAGTTTTTGAACAGTATAAATTTCAGACTCTTTTTTGTTCTCCAATTTATCACAAGCTATTACAATACCTCTTTGAGAAGCAAAAACACTTATCAATGAAACAAAATTTTGATAATTATTTTGAGGATTTTTAATAGTCCCAGCAATTGCTTTTCCATCAATGGCAAGTGTTTCACCTTGACACATTGGTAAAAATTGGGCTGCCCACTGATTGAATTTTTGAGCAAAATCGTCAAAATCAATTTCCATAAATATCCTCCTAATAGAACCATATGTAGGTACTTTACAGAAAGTTAGATATTTTTTGAACTCCCATTGGTTTTCTTTGAGGAAACGACCTATTTCTCGATAGCCAGTATAGCCAGACATCATTGCTGTTAAGCACATAATCAAAAAGTTAGGCATCTTATGGCGAATACCACGTCTTTTTCTAGTATCCTCTATACTAGATAACATTTCTATCAGTGTCATAGACTTTTACATTTTATTGGAGTGCAAAAATAGTAATTAAAAAGAACTTATACAACTTTATAACAGCCCTGCCCTTTGGAGGGGAAAGCCAGCGAGTGCTCACAGCTGGGTATGTGAGGAGGTTTCTGAATATCAATAAGTTACAGAACTTGCGAAACTTAAATTATTTATTAACCATTGATCATTGCTTCAAAATCGTCTTCTGAGAGAATGGGGATACCCAATTGGGTGGCTTTTTCCAATTTGCTAGGCCCCATATTGTCCCCTGCTACCACATAGCTGGTCTTGGAAGAGATAGAAGAGCCTACTTTGCCTCCGTGGTTTTCTATCAAGGCCTTGATCTCATCTCGAGAATGGCGAGCGAAAACACCAGAGACAACAAGGGTCTTCCCCTTAAGCGTTTCAGAAAGGGCTGTTTGTTCGCTTTCAGCTAAGGCAAATTGTAGGCCATAGCCCTCCAAGCGCTGGAGAATCTCCTTATTTCTTTCATCGGCGAAGAACTCTATGACACTCTGGGCGATACGGTCGCCTATCTCATCTATTTGGATTAATTGCTCATAGGTGGCCGTGCGGAAAGCCTCTAAGGTCTTGTAGGTGCGGGCAAACTTCTTGGCCACTGTCTCTCCCACCATACGAATCCCTAAAGCAAAGAGCACCCGCTCAAAAGGCACCTGCTTGGACTTCTCTATCCCTGTGATGATATTCTGAGCACTGCGTGTACCCATGCGTTCGAGGTTCTGTATTTGCTCGGCTTTCAGTTCATAGAGGTCGGCATAGTTGTGTATGAGTCCTGCGCGGAACATCAGCTCAACCGTTTCGGAGCCTAAGCCCTCTATATCCATAGCCTTTCGGGAGATATAGTGCTGGATACGCCCTGTAATCTGGGGCGGACAGCCATAGGCATTAGGGCAATAGTGTTGTGCCTCGCCCTCATTGCGTACCAACTCAGTACCACATTCGGGACAATGAGTGATAAAGGCCACAGCAGTCGCCTCTTGCGGACGCGCCTCCAACTTCACCCCTGTAATCTTAGGGATAATTTCACCACCTTTTTCTACAAATACTTGGTCGCCAATATGAAGTCCTAATTTGGCTATCTGGTCAGCATTGTGCAGGGAGGCACGCTTTACGATGGTACCTGCCAGAAGCACAGGAGCGAGATTAGCCACAGGAGTAATTGCCCCTGTACGCCCTACCTGATAGGAGATACTCTCTAGGGTGGTGGTAACCTCCTCTGCCTTAAACTTATAGGCAATTGCCCAGCGGGGAGATTTGGAGGTATAGCCCAATTCCTGTTGGGCATGGAAGTCATTGACCTTGATGACCACCCCATCGGTTTCGTAAGGGAGGTCATGTCGGCGCTGATCCCAATAGTTGATAAAGTCCATCACCTCTTGGGTGGAGTGGCAAAGTTTGGATTGAGCAGGCACCTTAAAGCCCCAGTCGCGGGCTTTCTGTAAGCTATCAAACTGGTTATCTACGGGCAGGTTATCCCCCACCACATAGTAGAGCAGGCAGTCAAGGGGTCGCTTGGCCACCTCGGCGGTATCTTGGAGCTTGAGGCTTCCGCTGGCAGTGTTGCGAGGGTTCATATAAGGGTCTTCCCCCTCGGCTATACGCTGCTCGTTCATCTTCTTAAAGCCCTCCTTGAGGATGATAATCTCTCCACGGATATGGAAATGGTCAGGATAGTCCCCCTTGAGGGTTAGTGGCACGCTGCGAATGGTACGTACATTGGCCGTAATTTCATCGCCCTGTACCCCATCACCACGGGTGGTAGCCTGTACCAATCGGCCATGGTCGTATGTTAGGTCTATGGAAGCCCCGTCGTACTTAAGCTCACAGACGAAAGACACCTTGTCTGTACCCAGTCCCTTGAGGACACGCTTTTCCCATTCCTCTATCTCCTCCTTAGAGTAAGAGTTGTCCAAGGAGTACATACGGAACTCGTGGGTTACCGTAGGGAAATTTTTGGTAATCTCGCCCCCTACCCTCACCGTAGGAGAGTTAGGGTCTTTATACTCAGGGTATTTAGCCTCCAATTCCTGTAACTCTTTGAGCTTTTTGTCAAACTCAAAGTCGGAAATAGAGGGGGTATCGAGCACATAATAATTGTAGTTATGCTCATTGAGCTCCTTGCGAAGCGCTTCAATCTGCGATAAGATAGCGTCCATTTTTTAGTGACTAATAACGAGTGACTAATGACTAATGATTAATGATTAGTGACTAACCACTTAGTTGTGATAAAGCGCAAAAATACGAAAAATATCTTGTTTTCCTACTGATAAATACGTAAATTTGTAGCCATAGAATCAATCGTAAAAACCCTTTGTATCATGGAACATTCATTACCCAATGCCTCTGAAAAGAAACAAGCTGTAACACAAGCTGTTATCTTTGGCGTAGGACTATTTGCTTTGCTCTTTTTAGTCCTTAAGTTTGTCAATGGCTACTCAGTCATGGGAGCCCTCTTTATCTCTGGAGTAACCGCTGTATTGGCGGCTATCACTTGGGGAATAGTAAG
>CAJZFM010000131.1 GCA_915070235.1 uncultured Capnocytophaga sp.
TTAACAAGGCACAAGTAGAGAAAGAAATTGCATCACTTAACATTTTGCTTTCTAATTATCAAACCTATTATCAGAACTTACGTGGTGTGCACTGGAATATCAAGGGAAAACGCTTTTTTGAACTCCATGTAAAGTTTGAAGAACTTTACAATGCAGCTCAAGAACAAGTGGATCAAATCGCTGAACGTATCTTAACCCTTGGTGGGGTGCCTTTCAACACCTTGGCAAGTTATGTAAAACACGCTACTATTCCTGTGGGAGAAAACGTAACTGATGACGACAAAGCCGTTCGCCTTATCATAGACAGCATTGTAGCACTGCTTCCTTTGGAAAGAGAACTACTTACGTTCTCTGATGAGATCAATGACGAGGGTACTAACACCCTTATCAGCGATTTCATCGTAGAACAAGAGAAAAACCTATGGATGCTTAAGTCCTACCTTAACGAAGCAATCTAATTCGCTTTAAAAAATAAGTTTATCAAAAGAGGCTGCCCCTTGGCAGCCTCTTTTTTTAAAATGATATAAATACCCCTCCTGTAAAAACAGTATAGCCTTTGCGGATAGGGACTATAGGGCGAGTATGGTAGAGGTATTGGTAGGAAAGCCATACCCCGAAGTGCTCTGTAATCTTATGGCGAAGGTCTAAGGCGGTAGCCCAACGGGGATTGCCTATTTTGCTATCCATACGATTGTGCATATAGGCGCTGGCAATCAGTAACCACTTCTCGGTAAACTGGAACTTAAGGCCTGTATGCAATTGAGACTTGATATTTCTCTGGTACTCCCTCCCTTCAAAGCTATGGGGAAGTGGTACACCATTGTAGTTCCATTGTTCGTATTCGCCAAAAAAGCCTATGCCCGCGAACCATATGAAGTGCTCAGTTTGAACTAAATGAAATCGGGATTGTAGCCCCGCGGCCAATTTCAATTCCAAGCCTCTGGAGGGTGTCCATACGGATTCAGCAAAAGGATAGATCTCTATCGCTTTACGAATCATATAGCGATATTCTCCATGCAAGAAACCATTGTTGACCGAGGTAGCCTCTCCTGAGCGAATCATCTCTACCTGATTAAAGAAGGTCAAGGCATGCTTCTTTCTGACCAATAAAGTGATATTGGCATTATTTTTTAGCTGAAAGAAGTCCTCCCGCTCCGTCTTGAAGTTGAACTCAGGGGCAATCGTCCCTTGTATGACCTTTGTTGTGTCAATAGGTGTTGCCAGGCTCTCTGTAAAAATTATCTGAGCCTCTGCCATAATTGGCGTAAGAAGTAATAAATAAAGAAATCTCATAATAATGATTAATGATTAATGGTTAATGATTAATGATTAATGGCATTGATCATTAATCATTATTGGCATTAATTACTAAAAAATAACATCTTCTGCTGCAAAGTTTATCAGGTACAGTTTTTTCTTGGCGCGTGTAATGGCTGTATATAACCAACGAAAATAAGCTACACTCTGGCCTTCGGGAAGGTAGGGTTTTTCTACAAATACCTTCTCCCACTGTCCGCCTTGGCTCTTATGACAGGTAACAGCATAAGCATACTTCACCTGTAGGGCATTATAATAAGGGTGTGTCCTTATATTGAGCGGAGCTATAAAGCCCGTTTGCTTGTTATACTCTTGTAATATTGCCCGATATAGTTCGTTTTGTTCCTCATAGGTCTGTGAGGGGTTGGCACTGGTGAGCGTATCTAAGAGCAATATCGCCTCAAAAGGGTCTATATGTGGATAGTCCAATAGCCGAATGAGCACATGAGCAAAGGTATTGCCATAGAGTCGCTCTACCGATTGTATCTCAAGCACTTCCACGGTATCGCCATTGGCGATAAAGCCTGCGGTATCGGCCGCCCATAGGTAGTTATTCTTGACTACCATCAGCTGGTCACCCACACAGAGGAGTTCGTCGTACTCGAAGGCCACCTGTCGTATCTGTTGGTTATACTCCACGGCACGCTTATTGGCGCGTACAATAAAGCAAGTCTCCTCCACCCCACTCTCTTCATAGGCTTCCAAAAGAGCGTCCTGCACCTCGGAGGCATTCTCCAGAAGTACCATATCCTTGAAAGGGGTTATACGCATACGAAAATTGTCCTTAAAGGTCTCTATACGCTTTCTCAGTCGGGTAGCATTGTAGAGGATGCCCGATTTGCGCCCTTGCCTGACCACATCGGTAAGGACACCCTCTATAACTTCCTTATGATAGACAAAGGAAAGCCTGTCGCTATCCAAGGCTGGACTCAGGGGAGTATGTATAGGTGGCAACTGTGCCGTATCTCCTATAATAAGCAAGCGGCAATTATCCCCTACATAGACGAACTCCATGAGATCTGAGAGTAACGAACCCTGTCCAAAGACACTCTCCTCCCCTATCATAGAAGCCTCATCTACTACAAAGAGGGTATCGGAGGCCTTGTTATCCTTCAGCGAAAAAGAAAACATACCCTGCTCATCTATCGCCTGATAGATATACTTATGAATGGTAAAAGCCCGCTGAGCAGTGTAGGTAGTCATCACTTTGGCCGCTCTTCCTGTGGGTGCCAGCAAGACTACCTTCTGAGAAAGCGCCTTGAGAGTCTTGACAAGGGTATTAACCAGTGTGGTTTTACCCGTCCCTGCAAAGCCTTTCAAAAGGAAAAGACTCTGCTCATTATCATCGGCTAAAAACCCCGCAAGTTCCTCTAATACAGACTCTTGCGATTCGGTCGGCTCCCACCCAAAGTACCCTAAAAGCAGCTCATAGATATCCTCTATATCCATATGTTGATAAATAATTTCAAAGGTAAGAAAAATTTCTTTGCAAAAAAGTCTTTTTTTAAAAAAAATATTGTATTTTTGCTCATTGTTGCGAATTTAATACAAATACATATTATATGAGAAGAGGTATTCAAGCTGCTTTGTTGATAATCAGTGTGATAGGTTTTTATTTGATATACAAATCTATCCAGACGCCTATTGAGTTTGCCCGTGAAAGTAAGGCACGTTTTGCCAAAGTAATTGCTACACTGAAGGACATTCGCAAAAGTGAAGAGGCCTACGAGGCGATCAACAAGACTTATACGAACAATTTTGCCGATTTGGAGAAATTCATTGAAAATGGGCAGTTCTATATCACCACCAGTCGTGATACCAGTTGGACAGCGTTTGACCCACATTTTAAAATAGATGTGCTCAAACAGAGTGCGGTTACCGATACTATAGGAAAAGTATCTGTAAAGGATTCCCTATTTAAGGGGTCTGACCGATACAAACAAATGGCATCGGTAAAAGTGGGCGATCGTACCATTCCTATCAAGATAGAAACAGGAGTTATCACTCGTGATAATGATGTGAAGTTCCCTGTATTTGAAGTAAAGGTATCTAAGAAAGATATTCTTGAGGGCTTAGACGAGGAAGAAATAGAGAGAGAACTCCAAAAAGTAGGAGTAAATGACATCAAAGGGCCTTATGTATCCGTAGGTTCTATGACTGAGGTATCAAGTAATGGTAACTGGCCCTCTTACTACAACGATAAGTCAGAAAATAAAGGTGGCTCAGAATAATCATTTACATATTGAGTTTAAAAAAATGTCCATTCAATTGAATTTGGATGGGCTTTCTTTTTGTATCTTTAACCCAGGGCTCTCTTGTATAGAGTCTATCTATCATTTATCGTTACCTGCTTCTATGCCGCCTATCGTTGTCGAGCAGGAAGTACAGAACTATCTGAATGAGGAGCGGGCGCTCTGTCAGGACTTTGATACAATCAAGGTTCTGCATAACAACGAGCAATTCGCTTTTGTTCCTGAGAAACTTTTCGCTACGGAACACCTTTTTGAGTACCTCAAGTTCAACGTAGCTGAGTATCGCAACCAGATTATCAGCCATGATACACTGAGCCAGGAGAAGATGATCAATGTGTATATCCCCAATGCCGCTATCAACCGAGTCCTAAGAGAGACCTATGGAATTTTTGAGTACGAGCACTTCACCACCACACTCTTGGGCGTACTACTGATGCATAATCCACAGAAGAAGGATGCTATCTATGCCCATTTTGACAAGAATGCCTTCCACTTGGTAGTATTCAAGGAAGGACAACTGGCCTTTTTCAATCGTTTTGCCTTTGAAGAGCCTATAGATATGCTCTATTACCTACTTTTTTCGTTAGAGCAACTCTCTATAGATACTGAAGTTACTCCTTTGTATCTCTTAGGAGACATTATCCGTAACTCCGAGCGGTATTACCTTATATATAAGTATGTGCGATTCATCTATTTTCTCCCTCCACAGAAGAATAACCCCTTCTGCCAAAATATGGATCCTACATTAGCCAGACAGAATTTTATACTGACACACACCTTTTGAAAGGTAAAAGATAAAAAGTAAAAGTACTATAGTAACTGACTGCCGACTAATGAAATTAACAATTGACAATTAATAATTAACAATTATAAATCGTTTTTATTCCGTATCTTTGCGCAAAGAAAACGTAAAACCTTATAACATATTAGCATGAATAATCCAGACTTATTGAAACGAGTAGAAACCGCCTTAGCTGAAATTCGCCCTTACTTACAAAATGACGGAGGAGACATCTCCCTAATTGGTATAGAAGATGATAAGATTGTAAAAGTACAGCTCTTGGGAAGCTGCCTAAGTTGTAGTGTGAACCAAATGACTCTCAAGAGTGGCGTAGAAATGACCGTAAAGAAATATGCCCCTGAGATAGAAAAGGTTGTGAATGTAATTTAATTGAGAAAAGAATAATTTGTTTTGTTTATTTCCCTTTAGGGGCTACGGCTCTTAAGGGGTTTTTCTTTAGTTATGGAGAAAAAAGAGTTTTATGCCCACGGAAAGCTACTCCTTACGGGGGAGTATGCCGTTTTGGACGGTGCTTTGTCCTTAGCCCTACCCACTCGGTATGGGCAGCATATGGAAGTATCCTCGCTCAAGGAACAGCGCATTCATTTTCGTAGTCTTACCATGGATGGCTCAGTATGGTTTGAAGAAGACCTATTTACAGGAAGTGACAATCCCATAGCCCAGACCTTAGAGCGTATTATAGGGGAAGCTCAAAGACTACAGGCTGATTTCCTCTTGGAGAGAGGCGCTATGGTTACCACTCGCTTGGAGTTTCCCCAAGGCTGGGGATTGGGGTCGTCCTCTACCCTGATTACCATGCTTGCCCAATGGGCAGGCGTAGATCCTTACCAACTCTTGTGGAACAGCTTTGGGGGGAGCGGGTACGACATAGCTTGTGCCACGGCCTCCTCTGCTATCCTCTACCAGCTACAAGAGGGACAAGCCAAGAGCTATCCGATCTACTATCAGCCTGAGTTTGCCGATTCGCTCTTCTTTGTCTATCTGAACCAAAAGCAGAACAGCAGGGAGGGCATTGCCCACTACAAGGCTATCAAAAAGCACAAAACTGCCCTCGTCCAACAGCTCACCCACCTTACCGAAGCAGTATATCGCTGCCGCGACAAGGCACAATTTGCTACTCTTATCACCGAGCATGAGGCGCTACTCTCTACTTTTTTACAGCTACCCACTGTAAAAGAACGCCTTTTTGCTGACTTTGCAGGTGCTATCAAGAGCTTAGGGGCTTGGGGAGGCGACTTTGTTTTGGTAGTAGGCGAAGGAGACTATGTGAGAGACTATTTCACAAGTAAAGGATTCGATACCATACTCTCTTTCAAGCAAATGATTCTCCCTACGGATAGGGAGCCAATATTACCTCCAAGCCCTCAAGGTCTTCTGTAATAGGAATTTGGCAACCCAAACGACTGTTTTCTTTGGTATAGGAAGTTTCAAAAAGCATAGCCTCCTCCTCTGGGCCTATCTCAGGCAGGGGGGTATCGCTCATGATATAGCATTGGCAAGAGCCACACATGGCCATACCGCCGCATACCCCTATTTCGCCATCTTCGGCTATAGCATAAGCACGAATGACCTCCATAAGGGACATATTCATATCGGTAGGGGCTTCTACCTCAAAGAGGACGCCATTCCTATCGGTTATTTTTAGATTAACTTCTGCTGACATATCAGTTGTATGAGAGTGCAAAAATACGAAATTAATAATTAATGCCAACAATGATTAATGAATAATGAATAACAGCCACTGACAATCAGCGGGTTGTAAAACATTAAAAAAAATTCTCGATAAATATTTGTCAGTTTGAAAAAAGGTTGTATCTTTGCACCCGAATTACAAAAGGGTTCTTAGCTCAGCTGGTTCAGAGCATCTGCCTTACAAGCAGAGGGTCACT
>CAJZFM010000132.1 GCA_915070235.1 uncultured Capnocytophaga sp.
TAATTTATTTGTTTTATTTTCAAAAAAATGATGTATATTTGCGGCTTTCTATTAAAAAACATTCTGTATGAAGCAAAACAAACATTGGAGGTTATTGTATTTCCTCTTTACCCTTTGCCCCTTATGGCTTGTAGCCCAACAACTCACTGTAAAAGGAGTAGTGAAAGACACTGATGGAATGGAAATGCTCGGTGTCTCTATTATTGTCAAAGGCACCCAAAAAGGGGTCGCCACCGATGGCAATGGTCGTTATCAAATCAAAGTAGCACCTCATGACGTTCTTGTTTTCTCCAGCGTGGGATATCTCTCCCAAGAGAAAACGGTAGAAAAGAGTGGAGTCATTGACATCACCTTGGAGGCTGAAGTGGTCGCACTCACAGGTACCGAAGTAGTCGCTGTTGCCTATGGAGCTACCGACAAAAAATCATTCACAGGTTCTATGACAACGGTCAAAGAGGAAACCATCAAAGGAGCACAGACCAACAATGTTGTAAAAGCCTTGGAAGGTGCCGTTGCGGGAGTGCAGATCTCCTCAGGTTCAGGGCAACCAGGTTCGGGTGCCTCTGTACGCATACGAGGTATAGGCTCTATCAATGCCTCCAGCAACCCCTTAGTCATCTTGGACGGTGTGCCTTACGAGGGAAGTCTCAATGCTATCAATAACAGTGATGTGGAGAGTATCAATATCCTCAAGGACGCATCGGCAGCAGCCCTCTATGGCGCACGAGGTGCCAATGGGGTGATTATCATCACTACCAAGAGTGGCGCACGAGGCCAGCTCTCCGTTCAGTACGACAGCCGCATAGGGTTCAACTATCGCGGGGTACCTGAGTATGACCTTATGAGTTCCCCCTCTGAATACTACGAAACCCTATGGCATTCCCTCTATAACCAAAGCCGATTTGGACAAAACCAACCCGAAGCTGTAGCACGCTCTTGGGCAAGCCAGCAGCTAATCCCCAATGTGGGAAGAGGGTATAACATATACAATGTACCTGACCAAGAGGTTGTTTTAGCCAATGGAAAGCTCAACCCCAATGCTCATATAAAGTACTCCGATGCAGCTACCTTTAACCAATGGGAAAAGGCACTTTTCAAACCAGGTGTACGCAAGGAACACAACCTTAGCCTGACCAAAGGTTCTGAAATCAACAACTTCTATTTCTCTTTGGGCTACCTAAGCGATGAGGGGTATAACCTCAACTCCTATTTTAACCGATATTCCTCTCGCTTTTCCTACAGAGGAGAAATCACCCCATGGCTAAAGATACATACCAACTCCATGCTTACCTATACCGAGAAGCAGGGAGCCACTTCCATTAGCTATTCCAATCCTTTTTCTTGGACTCGTAACATAGCTCCTATCTATCCTATCTACGAGCATGATGATTCGGGTCAGGTGCTTAGCAGTTATGACTATGGTGCTACTCGTAAGTATAATGACAATGCCAATCCTCTTGGCACTCAGAGAGAAAACATAGACCTAACGAGGGATTATTACCTTAACCAATCCGTATCCCTTGACGCTACCCTCTTGAAGAACTTACAATTCTCCACCACAGGAAATGTATATGGCAACTTCTACCAATCCAATAACTTCACCACCCCCTTGGCTGGTGAAGGGAAAGTATATGGGGGGAATGCCACTAAATCCCGCTCCGATGTTGTGGTGATGACCTTCAACCAGCTACTCCGATACCAAAACACTTGGAAGGACTACCATCTTGAAGCCCTTTTGGGGCATGAGTCCCACAAGGCACGCTCAGGGGCTATGACAGGTGCCAAGCGCAATTTTGTAGATCCTCGTAACAGTGAGTTCTCCAACGCTGCGGTTTTGGCCGCTTTGGACTCCTATACGAGCCACTATTTCATAGAAGGATATTTTGGGCAAATAAATGCCAACTACAAACAAAAATACTTCCTCTCCAGCAGCCTACGTCGTGATGCTTCTTCGGTATTTGCACCCGAACATCGCTGGGGTACGTTCTGGTCGGTGGGAGGCTCTTGGCTAATCAGTCAGGAAAACTTTATGAAAAAAGCCACTTTTGTCAATAGCCTAAAGCTAAAAGCCAGCTATGGAATCCAAGGGAATGATGAACTCTATTTGCCCGATGGAGGTCGCTCCTTAGTGCCCTATATGACCCTATATGAGGTTACCTCCGATGGTACTACCGCAGGGCTACAAGCGCGCTACAAAGGCAATCGCAGTATCACTTGGGAAGAGAGTGGCAACTTCAACACAGGAATTGAAACCACCCTATGGGATCACCTCCTTACTGTAGAGGCAGATTACTTTGTCAAGAAAACCAAGAACTTGCTCTTCAATATGCCCCTACCCTCCTCCACCGGCTTTAGCTCCGAACCGAGAAATGTAGCCGACATGGAAAACAAAGGGATTGACTTTGTTATCAACCTAAACCCAATAAAGCGTGAGCACTTCTCTTGGTCTCTGTCTTTCAATGGGTTATATTACAAAAACACCATCACCAAACTGCCTGAGGAACTCAGAGAAAAAGGTGTCTCCAGAGGAGGTTCGCAAATCCTAAAAGAAGGCGGCAGCATCTATGACTTCTATATGGTACGCTGGGCGGGAGTCAATCCTGACAATGGAGATGCCCAATTCTATATCAAGAACCCAGCCACAGGTGCCTATGAGGTAAAAGGTAGTGCAGCCTACGAAATGGAAAACAGTCGCACCTTCGTCGGTTCTTCCATTCCTGACCTACAAGGAGGCTTCGGTAGCAATTTTAGGCTATACAACTTTGACCTCTCCCTACAGTTTGCCTACCAGCTTGGTGGTAAGTTCTACGACTATCAGTATGCAGGGCTTATGCACTCAGGACAGTTGGGTAGAGGGTGGCATACCGACATGCGCGCACGCTGGAGCCCTGAAAACCCACATACCGATGTACCTCGCTTGGAGTTTGCCAACCAAAAGCTACTGAGCTCCTCCGACCGTTTCCTGATAGATGCTTCCTATCTGTCGCTAAGAAACATCAGTGTAGGGTATAGTCTGCCTGAAGAGGTTTGCCAAAAGCTACACCTAAACAAGCTCCGCTACTATATCACCGCTGAGAACGTATATCTCTGGAGCAAACGCAAGGGGTTAGACCCTCGTTCGAGCCTCGCAGGGGTGAATAGCTCCGCTGTATATAGTCCTATACGTACTGTTTCTATGGGACTTACCCTTAACTTTTAATCCGATACATCATGAAGAAAAATAATATATACCTCCCATTATTCCTTTTAGGGCTGCTTATCAGTGCCTGTTCTAAAAGCGAATTTGACCCTAAAGTAGATGGCTTCCTTACCGATGAGCGCAAAAAAGAGCTCATGGAAAATGTAGAGACCAAGGCCAACCTCCTGCAAGTAGAACTCAATGGTATCTATAACAACAATATACGCTCTCAATCCAATAGTGGAGAGACCTTTGGGCTAAAGGCCATTCACTTAGCTACAGACCTTTCGGGGCTGGATATGGTACAACAATCCTATAGCTGGTTTGGTTTTGACTACAACTTTGATATGTGGCGTGCCGAATATGCCCGTACTGCCTTTTTATGGAATTTCCTCTACAAGCAAATCAGCTCTATCAATGCTGTACTTACGGAATATTTCCCTGAAGCACCTTCTCAAGCGGTATTGTATCAGAAATATGCGGAACTGAAATCCCTTAGAGGCATCTACTATTACTACCTGATCAATCTCTACCAACACTCCTACAAGGGGCATGAGAATGACTTAGGCGTCCCCTTAGTGCTACGCCCTACCGATGCCAAACTTCCTCGTGCTACGGTAGCAGCCGTATATGAGCAGCTTTTGGCCGATTTTTCGGTAGTAGATGATGCCCGCTATGTAGTTACTGAAACCAAAACCGATGTAGATAAGGCAGTCGCTGCGGCCTATTTAGCCAAGGTATATGCCCATCTTGAGCAGTGGGACAAGGTGATTGCCTATACCCGTATGGTGCTCAATAGCCCTTATTTTACTTTTACCTCCATGGGAGAGGTACAAGCAGCTAAGTGGGATATCTCCTCTGCCTCTTGGCTTTGGGGGTATGACATTACTCAGGAGACTACCACTCACTGGAATTCCTTCTATTCCAATATAGACAATACCAACCCTATAAGCTATGCAGGAGGGGGCGCCTTCAAGAGCATCTATAGCCTGCTCTATGCCCATATAGCCCCTACCGATGTGCGTCGTAACCTCTATATAAACCGTACGGAAGTCCCTGCGGTCGCCCGTAGATACCCACAGTTGCCCGATTATGCCAACCTAAAGTATGTTACAGACACCCGCTTCTTAGGAGATTATTGTTTCCTACGTTTGGAAGACCCGCTACTACTCTATATAGAGGCCTTAGTGGAGAGAAACGAACTCCCCCGTGCTCAAAACACCTTGACCTATTTTATGCAGAACTTCCGCGATCCTTACTATACTGCTACGGCTACAGACCAAGCCTCCATGCGTGAGGAGGTACGTTGGCAACGCCGTATAGAACTCTGGGGAGAGGGTACCTCTTTCTTTGATTTCAAGCGATGGGGATTAGGCGCCAACAGAACTCAAGCAGGCAGCAACCATGTCTATGCCATAGATGTTCCCGCAGGAGACAGGCGTTGGGTGTATCAGATTCCTATTAGCGAAATAGAAGCCAATCCGAATATGGTACAGAATTAATAACCTAATGAATTGATAAGCTGATGGGTCAATGAGCCGATTTAAGGTTCTTTGACCCATTGGTTTATTTTATAATCTACTGCGTTCGCCCTCTATACCGCTGTTCCTGACGTCCTCTTCTGCCTCTTTGCCCTTGTTGTAGCCCCCTACAACTGACCCCTGAAAAATTGTTTGACAAATATTAAATTATTCTACCTTGATAATCAATCAAGTAACTTTCGTAATTGAAATCTATCAGTTCTATTCCTTTGGGGGTAAGGGTAAAAGAGGGAGTACGCTCTGTAGGCGAGACAAAGATATCCTTACCACTGAACTGCCAAAGGATTTCACCCTGCCGATTGAGTCGTGATATCTCTACCTCTCCATGGGTAATGTAATCATCTTGGTAAGGAACAACCTCAAAACAAGTAGCCATATCCACCTGCGTATGCCAAAGGAGTTCTAATGTAGGCAAGAGAATACAGAACACCTCATTACCACAAGCGACAAGGAGTCTATCGCCGTCTAACAGTGCGCTTTTCTCCCACAGACTGCTCACGCTCCCCCCTGCTGTGAGGACTATGCTTTTTATCTCCTCTTCTGCCTTATAGAGATAAACCGCTACTTGTGGTGGGTGTGCTTCCTTTTCTCTTATCTCTATCTGATAAGAATCTTTGTAGAGCCAAAGGGTGTTTTTCATGGTGTTTTAAGGTCGTGTAATTGTTTCTTCTACTTTGCCTTTGATCATATTCTCAATAGCAGTATAGAGGTCGCCCCCATAGAGATGGTAGTAGATCTTTCTTGGTACCCAAGAGGTAAGGTCAAGCACGCCCCATACACTCCCTACACTATCTATACAGAGAACTTCATCGGCATTGACATCGCCAAAGGGAATAAGCTCGGTAATACCTGCATCCGATTCGTAGTATAGCATTTCTTGGCGAGTGGGGAGATTTTGCGAACATATAAAAACCATATAGCCGTCGCGGCGTTTGATATCCTTGTCGTCGAATATGGTAAGGAAAGTGACGAGTTCGTGAGGCAAATCGTCATAACCTGCCTCGCGATAGCGCACTTTGATAGTTTCGGTACGAGCGCGTCGCTCTTCTTTAGAGAGGGTATTGAGTAAGGTAATACCTTGCTTTTCTAAAAGATTTTCTAATGATTTTTTAATCATAACTAATAAATATACTGGTCGATATCAATCCAGCCATTTAACTGGTGAAGCAAGTCAAGAGCAGAGGTATCAAAAAACAAAGCAGGGACTTCTTCATTGTATATATTTACACAAAATTGGAATAGTGCAGTGAGTTGATGTGTTTTGATAAAAGCTGATAATTCTTCCAAAAACGGATGCACTTTTTGCTCAAAAACAGCCAAACAATCACTTATATACAAAGTTTCCATAGACGCAAACTTGTATTCCCAAAAAGTTTCTTCGCTAATGCGATGCTTCAAAGCATCTCCCTTATACGCCTTCTCTGTAGGAGGAAAACCTGTGATATGAGTAAGTTCTTCAAGGTCAAAATACTCTCCATAAACACAAAAAGTAAGACCAATATTTGTAA
>CAJZFM010000133.1 GCA_915070235.1 uncultured Capnocytophaga sp.
AGAAAAAAAATATCATAACAATTGTTTGTTTTTTTGAATTTTTTATTATACCTTTGCCCAAAATATAACGATTATGAGTAACACGATTCCGTTAAAAGAGAAGTTAGATTTTCAACAATATCAGTTGGTTATCAATGCTTTGGCAAAAATAGGAATAGAGATAGATATTCCTACGAATGTGGATGCTTATGCGGCTTCCTTGAAAGAAAAAGAGCTCAAGGAAATGCCACTAAAAGAAAACGAACAGCTTTTCAAAATAGAGCTACCTTTGGCAGAGCCGCTCTTTCTTGCTGATAAGAAGGGTGGAGAGATGATTGTCATTACCAAAGATACCTATAACAAGCTGCTTATCAGGATTGAAGAGTTAGAAACGCTCAATCGCACACTAAAGGAAAAATTGGTTGAGCGACCTGTGGCTTCTGCGGCTCCCATAGCCCCTGCTCCTACGCAAGCACCTACTCCGCCACCTGCTATGGCCTTTACCTCTACACCTGTGGCACATATTCCAGAACCACAAGCAACTCCTGTAAATCAAAGCCCTATGGCTTTTACCTCTACACCTGTGGCAACACCACCGCCTGTGGCAACACCACCTAAGGAGAGTACCCATGCTTTCTCCACAACGGAACCTTTGGCAACCAGCCCTTTAGTACCTCATACTATTACTAAAACAACTGAGGAGCCTACATACCATAAGGAACCAACCCCTACTTATCAGACACCTATGAGTACTTCCCTTCACCAAGATGCTGCCAATATCTCCAACGAAGAGGCTTTGGAAAGAGCTAGAAGGATTATTGAGAAGTACAAGAAATAGTGAAAAATGAATAGTGAAAAATGAATAGTGAAAAGTGAACTTACTATAAGTAGCCAAATAAAAAAGAGACTACCTTTCGGGATAGTCTCTTTCTTCTTTATAGAGGGCGAATTGCCTCACATACTTGCTTACGCAACTTGCCCCTACGAAATGCATTATTCACTTTTCACTTTTCACTTAAAACAGGTTGAAGGTGGCGCGGAGGAATACATAGCGACCATTCAATCCAAATTGAGAGGTGGCACGTGAATAGACAAATTGGTCATTGTTGCTATTGGCCTTGACATTCTTATCAGGGTAGAGATCAAGGAGGTTATTCACACCCAAGGTCAAAGAGGTCTTAGGAGTAAAGTTGTACGCTACAGATAGGTCGGTGATGACCTTGCCATGAAAGACTTGGTGACCGTGCTCGTCAAACTCAAAATCACCTATACGCTTGTCAGCAGCTATAATATCAGGACCTGTAGCCTTTCCATAATAGGTATTGCGCAAGTAGCCGCTCCACTTACCTATGGTAAGGTTGTGGGAAAGGGTAGCTTTGAAGCGAGGGATTACCTCTTCTAAGAGCACACGAGAGCGTTCGGAGAAGAATTTTTCTTCTAAGCCAGCTGCTTTAATAGCCCTTGGGGTGTGTATCTCACCTACCTTTCGGGTTTGGGTAAGGTTGAAAGCAAAATCATTGTTAAGGGTGAACTTATCCGCTTGTAGGGAGTGGCTCACTACCACATCTATTCCTTTGGTTTCTACATTTACCGCATTGGCAAAGAATTGTACGGTATTTACGTTGGCTTGATCAAAAATCTGTTTGAGTTCATTCTCCGCAGGGCTGTTTCCAGCAGGGCGGGTAAAGGGCTCGGTGAGGATAATACGGTCATCTACACGGATAAAGTAGGCATCGGCACTGACAGAAAGACCAGCCTTGGGAATCTTAACAGCAAAACCAGCACTGAGTGATTTGGATTTTTCTTCTTGTAACTTATCTATACCAAAGAGTTCTGCTGCACGCGAGATATTGTTGAAAGTACCAGTTTCCTGTAATACCCCATTGATCTGCAAGGTGTTGATATTGGTATAATATAACTGGTGGATAGAAGGGGCACGGAAGCCAGTGGAGGCAGCTGCACGGAGATTCACATTGGGCAAGAGTTTCACACGTGAGGCGAGCTTATAGTTAAAGGTATTACCAAAGTCAGAATAATGTTCGTAACGCACTGCGGCATTGGCCAATAGCCACTTGGTAATATCGGTTTCAAATTCTCCATAGCCAGCCAAGACATTGCGAGTTTTGGTAAGGGCACTTTCTTCTCTAAAGCCAGGGAGTACCTGAGCACCTCCAGGGAGGGCATTGCCAAAGAAGTCGGTAACCTTCTGTGAGGCAGGAGCACTCAAGGGGAGTACACCCCCTGAGATATCATAGGTAGCATAAGAGTTTTCAGCGCCTGCAACAGTGCTATAGGACTCATGGCGTTGCTCTACCCCAAAAGAGATATTGGACTTGTAGAATAGCTCAATGGGGCGGGAGAGATCCAAGTTGATTGTGTTCTGTGCAAAGCGCAATTTACCAGCATCAAAATAATCAGGAGTAGCAAAGCGCAAGCTGGTATTGCCTGTGTTCTTAATTGTATAGGCAAACTCATTGCGGCCGAAGGTATTACTTAGGTCAATGTGCCACTTGCCAGCCTCGCCACGGATTCCAGCCGAGATAGAAGAGTCCTGTATGTCGGTAGAAATCTGAGGCAAGTAGCCGTTGGGGTGTAGGCCAGTGAAGGTACGGGCTTGGTTAGGACGGCGGAAGAAACCACCTGCTTCTCCATAGCGGTAGCTTTGTCCGCCAAAGGCATAGAGTTCCCAGTTGTCAGAGACAGGAAAGGCTGCATTGACAAAGAATTGAGTACCCAAGAGGCTGGATTGGCCTACATGCATGTTGTAGTCCTTGCGGTCAAGACCACGATAGGCGAGTTCCTGCTCGGTAAAGTCCTTTTTGAGCAAGGGTTGCAGCTCTCCGATGGTGTTGGCTCCTTGTATCTGGGCAAGGTAGCTACTGTCAAAATAACCTACTTCCCCTGCATAACCTTTGATAAGGCCTAATAGGCGAGGGTCAGCATCTACATTGATATTGGAAAAGTAGCGAGATAGGTTGTCCCCATGGTTAAGGGCACGGCGTTCTATAGCGTTGTAGGCGTTGAATATCTCTCCGTCAAAAGTACCTGCACGGTGAGTCTTGTCGCGGAACTGAGCGGAGAAGGTAAAGTTCAGAAAACCACCTTTTTTACCCAATTCGGTACCATAGTTGATGTCCAACTGACCTTGAGCCCCGTCAAAACCACCGCGGTGGTCATTAGCCGTAGGGGTAAGGTGTCCGCCATAGCTTACTTGGGCAGAGAGACCCTTATCTTTCTTAAGTTCAAGGTTCATCACCCCAGCAATAGCATCGGAACCATACTGAGCGGAAGCCCCATCGCGCAATACCTCTATTTTGGAAAGGGCGAAGGAGGGAATGGTATTAAGGTCAGTTCCTACAGTACCACGCCCAGGAGTACCATTGACATTGATAAAGGCGGAGGTGTGTCGGCGTTTTCCGTTCAGTAGCACGAGGGTCTGGTCAGGACCTAAACCGCGCAGTTGGGCAGGGTCAAGGTGGTCAGAACCATCGGAGATCGATTGAGTGGTGGAGGTAAAAGAGGGAGCAATACTGTTGAGTATCTGGTTGAGGTTCACCTGAGGTTGGGTTTTGCTGGTTTTGGCCACATCAAAGACATCTACAGGGACAGGGCTATCAATCTTGGTACGCCCTCCTGCACGGGAGCCAACAACCAATAATTCAGGGAGTTCTTCGGCTTCGCTTACAAGAGTTACCACAAGGTTTTTCTGCTTACCAACCTTGATTTCTTGGTTTTTGAAGCCAATATAGGAAAAGACAAGCGTTTGGTGAGGTTCTACATGGATGCTGAACTCACCGCGCTCGTTGGTAGTGGCACCTTTGTTAGGCACCTCTTTGACCAAGATGGTAACGCCCAAGAGGGGTTCGTTCTGGTCGTCAATGACTTTACCTTTGAGGGTCTGTGCGCCTGCAATACTTACCACAAGAAAGGCAAGGAGGCTAAGGAAGGGTTTTAGTTTCATCTTTAAATTTTTAGTTGTTAATGGTTAATTGTTGTTGCTATTATGGCTGATTGCTTTCTGCCGACTACTGAAAAGAAGAAAGCAATGATAGAACATCATTGCTTTCTTAAACTATGGGCAAAAGAAACTATGATGTCTTACTTAGGGTAAGGCATGAGACAATAGATCATATTTCTTCGCGTAAAAAACATCTTTTTTAATTGTTAATTATTAATAGTTAATCACTTTTCACCCACATACCCAGCTCCATGTATTCGCTGGCTATATTCTTCACTCTTCACTAATTCGGGGGCAAAGTTAGAAAAAAATTTTTAATTATCAAACAAAAAACATATTTTTTTTTGTATTTCTTTCTTTTTGCAGTTTAGTAACCTTCAGCTACATCGTCGCCACGGGGGTCAGCGCCCCCTTCTAAGGTACCGTCTTTCTCAACCAAAATGGCATCTACACGGCCGATGATAACAAAGTTTTCTTCCTTGGGGACATAGCCTTTGGCCTTGAGCTTGGCAATGACGGCAGGGTCAAAGCCTTTGGGCTCGAACATCACATCATCGGGAAACCACTGGTGGTGGAAGCGTGGCTGGCTTACGGACTCCTGCATGGTCATACCATATTCGAAGACATTGAGCATACATTGGAGTACAGAGGTGATAATAGTAGAGCCCCCAGGGGTACCGATGACCATACGGAGCTTACCGTTTTCCTCTACTATGGTAGGTGACATGGAGCTAAGCATACGTTTGTTTGGTGCAATGGCATTCTTTTCAGAGCCTACCAGTCCGTAAGTGTTGGGTTCGCCTGGCTTGATACTGAAGTCGTCCATTTGGTTATTGAGGAAGAAGCCCCCGCCCTTAACATATACTTTAGAACCATAATTGGTATTGAGGGTAGTGGTCACGGCCACCGCATTGCCTTCACTATCCACGATAGAGTAGTGGGTGGTCTCATCGCTCTCGTAGCCTACCACCTTGCCATGGGCAATCTCGCTGGACTTGCTTGCTCTATCCCAAGAGAAAGAGCGCATACGCTCCTTTAGATAGTCAGGGGAGAGGAGGGTTTCGGTAGGAACTTTTACAAAATCAGGATCGCCTAAGAAATAAGCCCTATCGGCATAAGCACGGCGCTCAGCCTCCACTAATAGTTGTACATATTGCTCGCCATTGTGAGCGTATTGCCCTATCTTATAAGGTTCTACCGATTTGAGTATCTGAGCGATACAGATTCCACCACTGGAAGGGAGAGGCATGGAGGAAATAGTATAGTTCTTATAATTGAAGGTAATAGGGGTGCGCCACTGGGAGTGGTAGTTTTTTAGGTCCTCAAGGGAGAGGATACCGCCCAATTCCTGTACATAATTCACGATACGCTTGGCTGTTTCACCTTCGTAGAACTCGGCACGGCCATTGTCACGGATACGTTCGAGTGTCTGAGCCAGCTCCTCATACTTAAAGCGTTCGCCAGCTTTCCAACCGTTCTCGAAGATGGTAGTATAGTTATTAGCCTTTTTAATCTCGGCAAGATTTTTCCCCATATAGAAGTCGGCTTGTAGGGGAGTGATGACCACCCCATTGCGAGCAAGGTCAATAGCAGGCTGGAAGAGGTCAGCTATAGGGAGTTTGCCGAATTTCTTATGTACCTCAAAGAGCGCATCTATGGTGCCAGGTACCCCTATAGCCAAGGCACCGAGGGTGCTTTTATCGGGAATCACTTTGCCGTTGGCGTCCAAGTACATATCGCGATGTGCCTTGCTGGGGGCTTTTTCACGATAGTCCAAGGCACCTTTTTCACCATTGGCCAAGCGATAGACCATAAATCCGCCTCCGCCTATGTTACCCGCATTGGGATAAGCTACGGCCAAGGCCAATTCGGTAGCCACCATAGCGTCAAAGGCATTACCACCTTTTTTAAGTATAGAGAGGCCAATCTTAGAGGCTTCTTCCTTGGCACTCACCACCATACCATGCTTAGCGAGGACGCCTTTGGTATGGCCGTAAGCGGTTTTCTTGGATGCTGAACAAGCACTTACCAGTAGGAGGACAAATACTCCTAATAGTGAAAGGGTCTTTCTTACGATCATGTTTTTGTATATTTATTTAGTAGTGGCAAATATAAGAATTTTTTTGCAAAGTTTGTTCGTTTAAGTAATATTTTATACATTTGTCCAAACGAAAAACGACTTGCAGGAATAAACTAAGCACTTATGAAACGATTGGAATTTATCAAGAAAATAGGATTGGCAACAGTGGGACTGCCGTTGCTTTCCT
>CAJZFM010000134.1 GCA_915070235.1 uncultured Capnocytophaga sp.
ACCTGATATACCAATCATAGAGCGTTAATTAATGATTAAACATTACTCCATCAATCATTAGATTTATTATCTTTGCATAAACAATAACTGATTACTTATGAATATAAAAACTTTACAAGAGAAAATAGAGAATGCATGGGAAAACCGCCGTCTCCTCTCCGACGAGGTCACCATGAATGCCATTGACGCGACCATAGACTTGCTTGATCGTGGAGAACTCCGAGTAGCCACTCCCTCTGATAAGGGATGGCAAGTACACGAATGGATAAAGAAAGCAGTTATTCTATACTTTCCTTTCCGCAAAATGGAAACCAAAGAGGTGGGTATCTTCGAATACTATGACAAGATTCCCCTAAAGCATAACTATGAGGACAAAGGCGTGCGTGTGGTTCCTCCTGCTACTGCCCGCCGTGGCGCTTATCTCGCACCAGGGGTCGTTCTGATGCCTTCTTATGTGAATATTGGTGCTTATGTGGATAGTGGTACCATGGTGGATACATGGGCTACAGTGGGTAGTTGCGCCCAAGTGGGTAAGGATGTACACATAAGCGGAGGTGTAGGTATAGGTGGTGTGTTAGAACCCTTACAGGCAGCCCCTGTTGTGATAGAGGACGGCGCTTTCTTAGGCTCTCGCTCTATTATAGTAGAAGGAGTACGCGTAGAGAAAGAAGCTGTCTTAGGCGCCAATGTAGTACTGACAGCCTCCACCAAGATTATAGATGTAACAGGCGAAAAACCAGTAGAATACAAGGGCTACGTCCCTGCTCGTTCAGTGGTGATTCCAGGGAGCTATACCAAGCAATTCCCCGCTGGTGCTTACCAAGTACCCTGCGCCCTTATCATCGGGCAACGCAAAGCCTCTACCGACCTAAAAACTTCTCTAAATGAAGCACTTAGGGATTTCAATGTAGCGGTATAAATTATAATAATGTTATATTTTTGTTAATCTTTCTCTTTTTCTACAACTACGCAAAAACATTGCGCAGTAGGGTTATAATTTTGCACCCAGAAAGAGAGATTAACATTAGGACAGTAGCTCAATTGGGTAGAGCAGGTAATGGTAAGATTATTTCCTTAGGAGGTCAATTACCATTTACTTCTGAGCTTCTAACTCCCTGGTTGTGGGTTCGAGTCCCACCTGTCCTACAAAAAACAACTAAGAAAGGTCAAACAGAAGTTACTTCTCTCTTTTAGGTTAAGATTTACTTCTGTGATTACCTTTCTTTTTTTATTGTATCACACTATGGGAAAAACAATCAACATACAAAAAGTTGCCCTAAGGCAAAATGCTTTATTCGTCCCTGATCCTATGGTCTCACAAAGAGCCATACAGCCAGGTACCTTGGAATTGGTAGCTGCCCTACGCCAACATGGTTTTGGGGTTACTGAAGACCTTTTGCACGCTATCAATGGTACTACCAATGAGTATCGTCAGTCAGTTGTCAAGGTGATAAAAGAGGTACTGAATGTAAAACTCAACTGGGCTCCTCTTATCAAGAATTGGGAAGTACCTACAGGAGAAAGCTTTATAGATCACCTCATCACGGCTTTCTATAATCAATATCCTAATTTGATAAAGTCTGACAACTATGTCAGCTATTGGTATGATTATGATGATTACTACGAAGCAAATGATATTAAGGACTACAATAGAGAATATTTCACTCACAAGCATGAGCGTTTTTTAGCCTGTGGACACTATATTCCTTATGGTACCTTCCCACTGTGGCGCTATAATGGTTGCCCTTTCTGTGGAACACCTTTTGAGACTGGTAAGATAGAACATACCGAGCAGGGTAGCAAGCTCAAAATCCTTGACCTATGGCGTGAGGCGGAGGCCAATACTTTTTTCCAAAATCTATTAAGATCCAAAACCGCCTTGGATGCCACTCAGGCCGATTCCCTTAAGTTGCTATTGCCTTACTTTTCAGTAGCTCCTGAGACTCATATTGGTATGAAGGAGACACTTGTCTTGGTAATAGATAGTTATATTGCTCAGGGTAAGGAGGCGGAGGCAGGAGCTTGCTTCCAATCCCCTACTGATATATTGCGCTATTTGTGGTATAAGAAAACCAGTTTTTTACAAATCGTAGAACCTAAGACAATCATCAAGAAAGAGTCTAAGAATCACAGCCATATTACCAAATCTTTAGACAAGCATCTCTCTGCCAAAGAAAGAGCACAAAAAGAACTTAAGCTCAAGTACTCCCGCCAAGAATGTGCGAGAGTGGCTCGTTGGCTCAATGCCTTACCGCTTTCAGCAGAAAAGGCTTGTGAGATTATGCATCCTAAGCGTGAGATGTGGGTGCGCTTTATCCGTGCCTTACGTTTGGCAGAATACAGCAAGAAGAAGGGCTTTGAAAAGCTTGCTACTCTTTTGGACGTATTCTATAATGAGCGTTATAGTGTATGGCAAGCCGAGCTTAATACCGCTTACCTAAATATGGATAGCGAAAAGGCTTTTTCCTTACTCAAACAACGCCCTGGTATCTTTGCTCGCTCCCTATTTGCTTGTATGCTTTGGCTGGGAGCTGACGAGACACTTGATGCCTTCAAGGAAATCATAGACCAAGTGCCTACACGCCTACTCTTTACCTTGAATATGTATGCCGATTTATACTTTAGCAAGGAGGGAAAGCGCAGCGTACAGACTATTTTGGGAACTCGAGTGGAGATTCCTAAACACCCTTTGGTTGTCGGAAGCTATAATGAGGAACAATTGGCTGAGATGAAAGCCAAGATAGAAGACCTTTGCCTATGGACTATTCGACGTCAGTTTGCTAAGGAAGAAAACGAGCATCATTTTATCTATATAGATCCGCAACTCTATCATATTCCATTGCCTATAGGAGATAGAAGTACTAATGTACATGACTTTAATGCCACCCTTATGGGTACCCGCTTCCCATTGGAGGGCAACGAAATACGCCTTTTTATGCAATGGGGGAAAGACCTGCCTGCTCAGCATCTCGATATGGACTTGTCCTGCCGTATTATCTATAAGGACAGGGAAGATATTTGCTATTTTGGGCAACTTACCACTTTAGGGTGCCAGCACAGCGGAGATATTCGCAGTATCCCTGACAAGGTAGGTACGGCCGAATATATCAATATTGACGTCAATACCCTACGCCAGCACAAGGCCAAATATGTAACCTTTGTCTGCAATGCGTATTCTTGTGGTGCTTTGTCGCCTAACTTAGTGGTAGGATGGATGGATAGTAAGTATAAGATGAAAGTATCCGAACGCACTGGAGTAGCTTATGATCCTTCGGCTGTGATTCATCAGGTGCGTATCACCCAGCCCTTGCAGAAGGGACTGCTCTTTGGGGTGTTGGACGTAGAGGCTAAAGAGATTATCTGGATGGAACTCCCTTTCCAAGGACAGGTAGCGCAAGCACTTTCTATAAGTGGGGTAAAAACCCTCTTAGAGAAACTCAATAGCAAGCTCACTATCGGTAACCTATTGGCTATCAAGGCTGAGGCACAAGGCTTACAAATAGAGACTGATCCCGCCCTTGCCGATGAGGTCTATGATATGCAGTGGGCGGGACAAGGAAAGGTGAGTGAATTATTTTTTAAATAATTTTCTCAAATATATTTTATTGTTTGGAGAAAAAATATTACATTTGTGGCAAAATTAAAGATAATACCATGAATCACAACATCAAACCTGGAGTTGCAGTAGGAAAAGAAGTACAAGAGATTTTCCAGTATGCAAAGCAAAAAGGATTTGCCCTCCCTGCTACCAATGTTATCAGTTCCAACAGTATCAATGGGGTACTGGAAGCCGCAGTAGCTATGAAAGCTCCTGTGATTATCCAATTCTCCAACGGAGGTGCCCAATTTATGGCTGGTAAAGGCCTTTCCAACGAAGGCCAAAAAGCGGCTATCTTGGGGGCTATCGTAGGAGCAAAACAAGTACACCAATTGGCTGAAGCCTATGGTGCTACGGTGATCCTACATACTGACCACTGTGCCAAAAAATTACTCCCTTGGATAGATGGCCTATTGGATGCCTCTGAAGCTCACTTCAAGGCTACAGGCAAGCCCCTTTTCAGCTCTCATATGATTGACCTCTCTGAAGAACCGCTCAAAGAGAACATTGAAATCTGTAAGAAATACCTCGAGCGCATGAGCAAAATGGGTATGACCCTTGAAATAGAGCTCGGTATCACAGGAGGTGAGGAAGACGGGGTAGATAACTCCGATGCGGACGAATCTCGCCTATACACTCAGCCTGAGGATGTGGCTTATGCTTACGAAGAATTGCTCAAGGTAAGCCCACAATTTACCATTGCGGCAGCTTTCGGTAATGTACACGGAGTATATAAGCCTGGTAATGTGAAACTTACCCCTAAGATCCTAAGAAACTCACAAGAGTATATCTCCAAAAAATACAATGTTGCACACAACACTATTGATTTTGTATTCCACGGAGGTTCAGGCTCTACCCTTGAGGAAATCCGCGAGGCTATTAGCTACGGAGTGGTGAAGATGAATATAGACACCGACCTACAATATGCCTTCACCGAAGGGGTGCGCGACTATATGAAGAACAAAGCTGCTTACCTACAAGGTCAAATAGGAAACCCTGAAGGAGCCGATGTACCTAACAAAAAGTACTACGATCCTCGTGTATGGCTTAGAGAAGGTGAAAAAACTTTCATCGCTCGTGTAAAGAAAGCCTTCGAAGACCTGAACAATGTGAATACTTTATAAAAATTGCATTCATAAGAAAAAGCACTGCCCAAAAGGTAGTGCTTTTCTGTTTTTTCACTTTTCACTCTTCATTCTTCACTTAAACGTTTCTATTGCTTCATAGAAGTCTTGTTCATCTATACCGAGGTTTTGGCAGAGCCATTTGGCACCTGATAGGTAGTTCATATTATCTTTGCCTGAAATCATTAGGGGCATTTCTCCCTCTGGGGTAATAAGATAGGTAGTGCCTCCACTTTCTTGGTGTGGGGCTGTTTCATAAGGCATAAGGCGCAATTGGTTTTCTGTGCTTTCGGCCAATGTTTTGAGAGCCGCATCTTCCTCATTATATAGTAGGATTCCCCCTTTGGTAAGGGTATCTATGAAGTCGGTATACTGCTTTTCCTTACCGTTCTCTATATGACTGATCAGTGCAAGGGTCGGGCGATAGAGCTGAAACATAGGTACTTGTTCTATAGGTGAGAGGGTATCTTCGCCCTCAATAAGTACAAATTCTGCTTCAGGAGAATACTTACAAGGGATATTTCCTATAGGAGATTCCAAAAAGTAATCTATCTCTTTGGAAAAATAATCCATCGTATGTAGTACCATGGCCGCTATCTCACTTCTTCCCTGAGTGCCAGCAATAACCACTCTGGTTTTCATCTTATGCAATTCATAGAGAAAAGCCCCATAAGAATAGATAGGCAACTGGAGCTCTTGCGCCTTTTGCCATTGCGGGTGGGTAGTTGGTATTCCCTCTGCTACTACTACCGCTTCTATACTGGGAGTGAGTGTTGCCCCTGAAGTACTTACCGATATCTCATGCACAGGCGAGAGTGCTGCTACAAGGGATTGCAAGGAAGGTTCCTCCTCTGTAATAAAGTGTATTTTCATCGCTGTTGTTTAGGAGCGCAAATGTACGAAAAAATTCTTTCTTTCCCATTTCTTTCCCAAATTATGTTTTACCTTTGCACCGTAAAATAATAAAATAATTAGATTATGAACACATTTAGAAAAATCGTAACTGTTGTTACTGTACTTTTTGCCGTAAATTTTGCCACTGCTAAAGATGTGCAAATCAAATTCAGCGAATTGCCTCAGAAGGCACAAACCTTTGTAAAAACCCATTTTTCAGAGTCCGATATAGCCTCTGTATGGAAAGATACTGAAATGCTCATTGTAGAGGATTATACCGTCGTACTTAGCAATGGCTTAGAAATAGATTTCTATCCTAATGGCGACTGGAAAGAAGTAAAATCACGTGGCACAGAAATTCCTGCCAAGATTATTCCCAGTGGTATTGCCCAATATGTAAGCCAAAACTACAATGGACAAAGAATCAAGGAACTTAAGAAAAAACGCTATGGCTACAAGGTAGAGCTCTCAGGAGGAACTGACTTAGAATTCAGTCAAAACGAAAAATTCTTACGTGTAGATGACTAAGCAATCTCAAAAAACAAAAAAATCGGGATTTACTCCCGATTTTT
>CAJZFM010000135.1 GCA_915070235.1 uncultured Capnocytophaga sp.
AACAAGCGAATAGCTTTTTCATCTATAAGACTATCTTTTAGGAATAATGGATATTCTGGAGAGCCTTTTTTTACTACAATAGTAAAATAATAAGGTTCATAACAATCCATACTGGTACAACTACCCATAACAATTGCCCATAGTATTGGGACTACTAATAAATAAAAATGCTTTTTCATAATTTAGTGAATATTTGTGATCAATCTAAAATCATATTTATAATTTCCCTCGCTTCCAGCATCTTTTTGAAAAGTATTGGAGGGGTGTACTTGCCCAGGATGTCCAAGTGATGCATCAAAAATACCTATACGATACCATCCTGAGTATCCATTACTTCCAGATTTATCTACTCCCCCCCAACCAAAGTTGCAATGGATATATTCTTCTACATGAGTTTCTGAAACAACTTCATGAAATTCATCTTCGGACATACAGTTACTGAAATAATGATGGAAAATATTATAATATTTCCTGATATATCCGTCTATTACCCAGGCATGACAGTTATCATAAATAGTATAAGCCTCTATATTTAGAAAGCTCTTGCGAGAACTACAGCCACGTATATAGACAGGTCTATGATTTTTTAAATCATGTAGCATACTATTTACCTCCATTGAGTACTTTAGTGAAGGATGAAATCCTAAAACATCAAATGTATGATAGGCTCGTGTAACAGTAGATCCAGAATTACCACATCCATAATCCATTTGTAGTAGATGTTTTTCTCCTAACCGAGCTAATAGATATTGAATATCAGCTACTGCGATAGGGTTGTTTTTTATACTATTATTGTCAATTTGTGAAAACATGTCTCCAGGGTCTATCTTAGTCATATCCTCCCAATGCATTTCTCTTCCCATAAATACACGAGGTTTTTTATGATAAGCCATGATCTGTCCAACAGCTATTGCTACACAGCCTACTGGTGCTTGTTCATTGTTATCGCATTGTTTCCATACAAGATCATTGTACATTCCTTTTTGAGACCATAATGTTTTGATAAGGGGGAGTATCTTGTCAGATACAGTCCAACCGCTTGAATCAGAATATCTTGGTTCGTCCTCAATAAGTACACAATCCCCTCTTCCAGACATCATCTTAGAAGTACTGGCTACAAAATTAGTATTCCCTAAGAATTGCTCTTTTTTTTCCCAGGATAGTTTTTTTAAAATATGATTCAATGCGATTTTCCTTAGGCTGTCTTTCTTGCTTTCATAGATTGCTTTTTGATTCTCTACATAATCCTCAATGGCAGAGAGCATGACTGCTTGTCCTGGGTTGGTAATACTGTCAAGACGTCCATAAGGACAATAAGCCATGACACCAGGTACTCGCTTGTCTCCCGAAACTAAGGCATATCCTTTGTTGTTTGAAAAATGAACTAAATAGAAATCCACATCTTTAGGTACTTTCCTAAAAGTTGGTTGTGTTTTTTCTTTGCTGAGCAGCCTAACACTTTCTATTTTTATAGGAATATTGCGAGTAAAGAAACTTGTACCTTGTACAATTTCTTGCTCTTGTAGCTGATAAGCAGTTTCTAAAGCCATTTTTCTTGCTTCTTCTATAGAAACAGAAGTATTGTCAGTAACAGAAAGCCATTTCCATGCTTCCATGTTTGTCTCTTGTTCAGTCTTCTCAGTAGGCTGAACTTTTTCCTCTTCTTTCTTTAAGAGGCCTTCTTCGTCTTTTCGACAGGAAAAGACACATAGCATTATTGCTACCAAAGTTAAAAATTTTCTCATAATAAAAATTTTAGAGGTTAAAAAATAATGTTTTATAGTGCTGCAAAAATAACATTTATTTTTGAATAAAACAAACATTATTTAAATAGGTTGATAAAATTTATAAGAGTATATTAGCAAAAACTCTTTGTATGTAAAAATCAGAAAACCTATAAGATGTTAATGTATCGGTAATGAAAGATTTAAAAGTGTTTTATCAGAATAAAAAAGACTACCTTCTTGAGGTAGTCTTCTGTAGAGATGCCATTTATTGTGTCTTGGCAAATTATATCATACGATTATTTCCTTCTTTCTCTCTCTTGGGCATCTACTACCGCAAAGGTAGTAAGATTTACCATTTCATCTACGCTGGCGTTTATCAGGGTGATGTGTATAGGCTTGGAGAGTCCTAAGATGATAGGCCCTATGGAGCTGATTCCTTCAGATTCTTTCATGATCTTATAGGTGATATTAGCCGACTCCAAGTTAGGGAATATAAGCACATTGGCGGCCTTGCCATTGAGCTTGGAGAAGGGGAACATGGCTGCCATTTTCTCTGGGTTAAGGGCTACATCCACCTGTACCTCTCCATCTACAATAAGCTCTGGATAGTTCTTGTGTAGGTAGGAAACGGTCTTGCTGAGCTTTTTGGTACTTTCCGAAGGGGCAGAACCAAAGTTAGAGTAAGAAAGTAGGGCAATAGCAGGGTCTAAACCGAACATCTTCGCTTTCTCGGCTACCGCCAAAGTGATAGCGGTCAAGTCTTCCGAAGACGGATTAGGGTTCATCGTAGTATCGGAAAGGAACAAGGGGCCACGCTTGGTGATAAGGATACTGGTGGCTGCAATACGCTGGAAGCCTTCTTCTTTCTCTACCAAGTCCAAGATAGGACGAATGGTCTGTGGGTAGGAGCGAGAGTAACCTGTAATCATCGCATCGGCCTCACCGGTATTCACCAGCATAGCACCGAAGTAGTTGCGCTCACGCATCAGGCGGCGTGCATTGATCTGAGTGATACCCTTGCGCTCACGCTTCTTCCAGTAGATGTCGGCAAAGCGGTGGCGACGCTCTCTCTCTTCGGAGCTTTTAGGATCTATGATCTGCAAGTTGGCCTCAAAGCCGAGCTCTTCCATCTTGCTTTGGATAATATCTTTAGGGCCGAGCAGTACAGGAATGGCGATACCTTCTTGATACACACGTTGAGCGGCCTTAAGCACTTCCGTAAGGTCAGCTTCGGGGAATACCACTCGCTTAGGATTTTGGCGAGCACGCTCCTGAAGCACACGGATTTCTCGGTTGCTACCACCGAGCCTGTCCATAAGCTGTTCGCGATAAGCGTCCCAGTCGGTGATGGGTTTCTGTGCGACACCTGTCTCTATAGCAGCCTTGGCAATAGCAGGTGGTACTTCGTAGATAAGGCGTGGGTCAAAGGGCTTAGGAATAATGTATTCCTTGCCAAAGCTAAGATTGGCACCTCCATATACCAGATTCACTTGGTCAGGTACGGTTTTCTTGGCCAACTCAGCCAAGGCATGTACTGCGGCCAATTTCATTTCTTCGTTGATCTTGGTAGCGCGTACGTCTAAGGCACCACGGAAGATAAAGGGGAACCCAAGCACGTTATTCACTTGGTTAGGGGTATCGGAGCGGCCTGTAGCCATAATTATGTCCGAACGGGTTTGGGTAGCTAAGTCATAAGCAATCTCAGGGGTAGGGTTGGCCATAGCAAAAACGATAGGGTCTTTGGCCATGCTAAGGAGCATCTCTGGGGTTACTACATTCCCTTTGGAAAGACCGATAAAGACATCGGCGTCTTTCATCGCTTCTTCAAGAGTGTGTAGGTCACGGTCGGTGGCAAACTCGGCTTTGAGGTAGTCCAAGTTAGGATTGTCCTTGCGAATAACCCCCTTGCTATCGCACATCACGATATTTTTAGGGTCAGCCCCCAAGGCTATATACAGGCGGGTACAGGAAATAGCTGCCGCTCCCGCACCATTGACAACCATCTTTATCTGACGAATATCCTTGCCGACAATCTCCAAGGCGTTCTTAAGCGCTGCGGCTGAGATAATGGCCGTACCATGTTGGTCATCGTGCATCACAGGAATGTCCAATTCTTCCTTGAGGCGACGCTCAATCTCAAAAGCCTCAGGCGACTTGATGTCTTCCAAGTTAATCCCCCCGAAAGTAGGCGCAATGGCCTTGACAGTATTGACAAAGGCATCTACATCAGTGGTATTGACCTCTATGTCAAATACATCAATATCGGCAAAGATCTTAAAGAGCAAGCCTTTACCCTCCATCACAGGTTTGGCTGCATCAGCACCTATGTTACCCAAGCCAAGCACGGCGGTACCATTGGAGATTACTGCCACGAGATTTCCTTTGTTGGTATATCGGTAAGCATCGTTTTTGTTTTCTTCAATCGCCAAGCAAGGCTCTGCCACTCCAGGAGAGTAGGCCAAAGAGAGGTCATACTGGGAGGCGTGTTTCTTAGTAGGTACCACGGCTATCTTCCCTGGTTGCGGGAACTCGTGATAGTCAAGGGCATCCGTGTTTTTCTTATGATTATTATTATCTTTCATTTGAAAATATTTTTATCAAATTAGTTTCTATTTAGTTCTTATAGAACTGCAAAAGTACAAAATTAATGTGTAATGCTCAATGTTTAATGATTAATTTTTTTCACTTTTGGTTTTTATAGCTAAGTATAAAAATATTTGTAAGATTTTTTTAAGTTTGTTTTATAAGTATTCAATGATGATAGTTTGTTACAAATATGTCTATAAAAACACATTGTTGATAACTTATTTAAATATTTTCTCAAATATATTTTCTTTATTGGATTTTTTGTATTATTTTTGCAAGGTGAAAATACAATTATTTTTAACAATGTAAGTTATACAATTATGAGAAAGCGTTTTATATGGGTAGTGATGACATTAGGTTTTATCTCCTGCCAAAAGAATGAGGAAGGCCTCTTAGAGAAAGAAGAGGAAAAGTTCTCGCCTGAAAAGGCAGCACTTTCAGCCAAGCTAAAAGCATGGGAATTACTTTCAGTTACTGACGATATGCAGGTTTCTTTAGAAGAAGCAAAAAGACAAGCACTAACTATGGCTTACCAAATGCAATCAAGAGAAGTAGTATCAGGAGTAAGTCTTTTTGCACGTAGTACTCCTATTAGTGTAGAGCGTGTAGAAGAGCTTACAAATGAGAAAGAATTACAAACTTTAAACGATGATTCTAAAGAGAGTGATTTCTATCTGATACATTTTTCTAATGACAAAGGATATGCATTGGTGTCAGCAGACAAACGTGTTCCAGGGGTAATGGCTTATAACTCATCTGGGGATATGGATATAGAGACAAATCCAGGGCAAGCTATTATGTTTTCTGTTATACAGAACTATGTAGCAGTACAAAAAGAACTCTATGAGAAGAAGAAAGATAGCCTTAAACAGTCAGCTTTGAAAAAAGTTAAAGAATATTTTGAAAAACAACAGCTTGCCAATCCTAAGTTTATAGCATCAACAAATAAAAGCATTGCAAAATATGAAGATGATGGTATGTGTTCTTTAGATGATATTCATATTGTAGATGACTATTACGAAGGTACTCCTTGGGCAATTGTTGAACAGAGAGGCCCTTTATTGAAAACTATATGGGGGCAACGAAAAGCTTATAATAATTTGGTTTTTACAAGATGTGTCAATGATGAAGCACCTATAGGCTGTGTAGCTGTAGCTGTAGGACAGATTATGGCATATCATAAAAAGCCCTATGTTTTTAAAGGGAGAATAATGCATTGGAATGATATGGCTCCTTATGGAAATTCAACAATTGATAATGTTAATACTACTGCTGTAATAGATATTCAGCATCTATTAGCCCGATTAGGCGATACTGATATGTTGAAAATGAAATATACTTGTGAGGATAGTTATGCTTATGATCATGCTGTGATAGAAATACTCAGATTTCTAGGATATAATGTTGGGAATATAGAGCCATTAGAAAAAAATAAAGTTAAAAGAGATATCTTAGCCAATAGACCTTTGTATATTGGAGGTTATGATTCTCATACTAGAAGAGGTCATGCTTGGGTATTAGATGGTTATATGATAAAAGGAAGAAAAACATTGCGATATATGTATATTGAGTGCCCTGGATTTTATGGGCAAAAAATAGATAAAATTGAGGGATATATTACAGAAGATTTTGTTCATTGTAATTTTGGTTGGGAAGGAGATGCTTCAGGTTGGTATCGTATGAATGTTTTTGACACTAATATTTATAAGAAAAATCCTAATATAAGATATCCTATTTATGACTATGGTCTTGAAATAATCTCTAATATATACTAACCATGAAAAAATATTTTTATTACATAATAGCTGCTTGTTTTCTTTTTACATTCTGTTCAAAGG
>CAJZFM010000136.1 GCA_915070235.1 uncultured Capnocytophaga sp.
TTATTAAACTAAACAATTTAAATGTTTTACCGATGAAAAATCTATTATTAGTAACATTCTCTTGGCTGATGATGATAGCCATAGTAGGCAGTATTGTATATACAATGCTGTATGTAGTGGAGAACTACAGCAGTGGAAATAACGAGGCTATTCAGTACCTATGGTGCTGCTTTACAGGAGTATTGCTCATTCCTGCTTATAAGGGAGTGTTCTATATCCACAGCCTTTGGATCAAGACACTCAAGGAATTCCGCGAGGCAGGAGACCCCGTGGAGGACGATAGCAAGGAAATACCTTTCTTTAAGGAACCTGCTCCTGTTGTAAGTGTGAATATTACTGAATATCCTTTTGTGGAAAACCGAAAGAAAAATATCCCTGCGCCTCCCTCTTTGGACGAGATTAATGAGAAGATAAAAAACATTCGCTCTTCAGCCAATGAAAAGCTTAGCCAAATAAAAACAGAGGACATCTCCAAACCAACCAAGGATAGTAGCTACTTTGCGCAAAAATATACTGGTGAGAAATCCATCTTGGTAGATACTATTTTTGGCAATGAAAAACAAACAACTACCTCCCAAGCGGAAAGTATCCTTAAGCCCAAAGCAGAACCTACAACCCAGCCTAAGGTAGAAACCAAAACAGCTACTACTGCTAAGGTAGAAACTGAAACAGCACCTACCCCTAAATCAGAAACCAAAGCAACTGCTAAGGTAGAAACTGAAACAGCAACTGCCCCTAAGTCAGAAACACAAGAGGTCTCCCATGAAGAGCCTGAAAAGCACGCTCATAAGGGCGGAAAGAAGCACTACCATAAAAAAGGTAGCGGCAAGCGATAATCTATGCTAAGAATCATCACTTATCCCTTTGTTCTTTTAGTACGTTTCTATCAGATAGCCATCTCTCCCTTGAAGCCTCCTACTTGTCGCTTTACCCCTACATGTTCTTCCTATGCCTTGGAAGCACTCAAGCGATATGGTCTCTTCAAGGGAGGGATGCTCGCTATAAGGCGTATTATGCGTTGTCACCCTTGGGGAGGGAGTGGCTACGATCCAGTGCCTTGATCTTATCTACAATCACCTGTGCCAAGAGCGTTTTGCTCTCTATTGTCCAGCCTGCTATATGAGGAGTAAGGATCACATTGTCCGCCTCCATGAGATAACTAAAATCCTCTGGCAACTCTCCCTTGAAGAAGTTTTCAAAAGACGATTGTTCGTACTCCAACACATCCAAGCCAGCCCCCAGCACCTTTCCCTCTTGTAGTGCCTTGACCAAGTCGGCTGTACAGACACTCTTGCCTCTGGCGGTATTAATCAGCCAAAAGGGTTTAGCGAAGGCTGCTATAAAAGCCGCATTGACCATACCGAGTGTTAGTGGTGTTTCGGGAGTATGTAGGCTGACTACATCTACCTCCTTTTGGAAAACCTCCAGCGGTACTTGGGTAGCACACACATCACCCACTCCTTCCTTGATGTCATAGCAAAGCACCCTACAGTCAAAGCCGCGTAACTTCTTAGCAAAGGACTTGCCCATATTGCCATAGCCTATGATGCCTACGGTAAGGGAATCGAGTTCTACTCCTCGGTTTTCTTCCCTTAGCCAAAGCCCTCGGGCAATCTCTCTATCTGCCTTCTTGAGCTTGTTAAGCAGTGCCAAAAGCAACGCCAAGGTATGGTTCCCCACTGCATTACGGTTGCCTTCGGGAGAGGAGATAAGGGCAATACCCCGCTGCTCGGCATACTCGGTATCAATGTTTTCCATACCCGCTCCCACACGAGCGATAAACTTCAGCCGTGTGGCCTTATCTATAAAGGTTGGGTCTATACGGAAGCGGCTACGAATCACAATACCATCATAGCCTGCGATTTTCTCTTCCACCTCTGCCTTACTGCTGGTGTAGTCTATATCATTTTCAAACCCCGCTTCAGTAAGCTGTTGGAGCATAAGGGGGTGATTGCTGTCTATATGTAGTATTTTCATAGGTTATTTGTCACTTGTCACTTGTCACTATACCGAGACTTTTCCCTTTATTGTAGAATAGGGATCATAGCCCTCAAGGGTGAAATCGGGATAGTCAAAAGCGAAGAGGTCTGTCACTTTTTCGTTGAGCTTCATGGTAGGCAGCGGGCGTGGTTCTCGGCTGAGCTGCAACTCCACCTGCTCCAAATGGTTTTTATAGATGTGTAGATCTCCAAAGGAATGTACAAACTCCCCTACTTGTAGCCCTGTAACATGTGCTATCATTTGGGTGAGTAAGGCATAGGAAGCAATATTGAAAGGCACCCCTAAGAAAGCATCGGCACTGCGCTGGTAGAGCTGACAAGAGAGACGACCCTCCATGACATAGAACTGAAACAAAGCATGACAAGGAGGCAGTGCAGCCTTGTTATGCGCCACATTCTCGGCAAAGGAAATCGAGGTATCGGGCATCACCGACGGATTCCAAGCCGAAACCACCATACGGCGGCTATCAGGATTGGTCTTAAGGGTATGGAGTACTTCGGTAATCTGGTCTATTCCCTCTCCGTTCCAGTTGCGCCACTGTGCCCCATATACAGGACCAAGGTCACCTTGTTCATCTGCCCACTCGTTCCAGATACGTACCCCATGCTCGGTGAGGTAGTGGATATTGGTATCTCCCTTGAGAAACCACAACAGCTCATAGATGACCGATTTTAGGTGTATCTTCTTGGTGGTGAGCAAGGGAAATCCCTCTTGGAGGTTATGGCGTAGCTGATAACCGAACACACTGATAGTACCTGTACCTGTACGGTCTTCCTTGCTATATCCGTGAGTAAGTATATGATTGAGAAGGTCTTTGTATGCTTGCATTGCTTAATTGTTTGGGAGTGCAAATATACAAAATAATGTTTAATGTTTAATGATTAATGTCTATTAGTGGCATTAATCATTGTTGGCATTAATCATTAATCCAGCGCCTGCTTAAAGTCAGCAATTAAGTCTTCTATGTTTTCCAAGCCTACCGCTACACGTACGAGGGTTTGAGTAACGCCACGGGCTACTTTTTCCTCTTCTGGGAACTCGGTATGGGTATGGGTGCTGGGGTGGGTAACAAGGGTCTCTACCCCGCCTAAGCTCACTGCAAAAAGAGCTACACGAAGCGCCTCAAAGAAAGTCTTAACCTTCTTCTCATCCTTGAGTACAAAAGAAAATACAGCGCCTGCTCCTGAGGCTTGGCTCTCTTGGATTGCCTTACCCTTATTGCTTGGCAAGGTAGGGTAATATACCCGCTCCACGGCAGGATGTCCTTGTAGGAAGTCTATGAGCTTGAGGGTATTGGCCTGAGCATAGTCCATACGTACCTTAAGGGTCTTGATACTGCGTATAAGTAGCCAGCTATCAAAGGGGGAAATCAGCGCCCCTATGGCTACCTGAGCAAAGCTGATTTTTTCAGCTAAGGTATCATTATTGACTACCACTGCTCCTGCAATAATATCGTTATGACCGCTGAGGTATTTGGTGGCACTATGCACCACTATATCGGCACCCAGCTCTAAGGGGCGTTGCAGATAGGGAGAGAGGAAAGTGTTATCCACTATGGTCAGTAGCCCATGCTCTTTGGCTATGGCTACTGTGCCGCGTATATCAGTTACGTCCAACAGTGGATTGGAAGGGGTTTCTATGAAAATTCCCTTGGTATTGGGACGTATGGCTTTACGAATATTGTCCAAGTTGGTCGTATCCACATAGGTCGCCTCTAAACCGAATTTGGCAAATACATCCTTCATAATACGGAATGTCCCCCCGTAGATATCCAAGCCAAAAACAAAGTGGTCACCTGCCTCAAAAATAGTAAAAAGCGAAGTGGTGGCCGCCATGCCTGAGGAAAAGCCAAACCCATGTCGGCCACTTTCCAGCTTGGCGATCAGGGTTTCAAACTCCTTACGGGTAGGGTTGGAGACACGGCTGTACTCAAACTCTTGAGTAACTCCAAACTCATTAAGCGGAAAGGTAGAGGCCATATTGATACAGCTACTCCACTTCTGTGAAGGGTCTTCTGTATTGCGAATCCCATGTATAGCAGTGGTTTCAAATTTCATACGATAGCAATTTAAAATAAATGTTTTTTATAAAAAGTCGGTGCAAAAGTACAATTTTTTTCTGAATCTGCAAAATGAAAATATATTTTATTTTAATCAATGAAAAAATAGAATGTTTTAGGGTAGAAGTATAAAGGGTTAGAGGGTCTTAGCTACAATTCTTAATGCAAATAATGTTTTAACTGTTGATTCGCATTAAAAACTATTTTTTCGTACATTTGCACCACAAATAATTGCTATGAAAACTATACCCCTTTAATCCTATAACCCTATATTATTAATGACTAAACTCCGTTCTTTTTTCAGGCAATATGCCTTTGAGTGGCTATTACTCATCTTTTCGGTAGGGATTCCCTTTGCCCTAGATATGGGGCCTGCTTTCTATGGTATATTGGCAACCTTTTTTATTTTTCTTACCCTCAGAAGGCTCTGCTACTGGGCATTCTTTGCCGTATTCCTTTTTGTACTGATTACCTGTGTACTCTTCCTGCCACAGATCATCTGGTTCGGGCATCCTCCTGCTACCATGATTGGAGCTTTCTTTGAAACAGACTGGCAAGAATCCAAGGAGTTTGTCCAGTCGCTTCCACTCTATTCCTACGCCTTTTCATTGCTTACCCTACTCTTTGGAGGCTATATCCTCTATTTAGGAAAAAAGAAGTCCTATGCTCGCGGTCGCAAGCAATCCATTATTACACTTGTTATAGGTATATTGGCCACAGGGCTGACCCTCTATCGTCCTTTGGCTAAGATGAAAGAATACCACGCTTTCAAGTGGTCTGTCTCTCGTACTGCTATTGTAGCCTTTTACGCCTCTATCTATGACAACATACAGGAATACCAAGCTATGAAGAAAGAATTAAGCAAGGGGATAGAGGGCACCCCCACTTGGCAGATTAGCAAGGTTAGCCCCCCTTACCAAAACTATGTTTTGGTCATAGGCGAAAGCGTCCGCAAGGACTATATGCACCTCTATGGTTTTCCTCAGGAGAATACGCCCTTTTTGGACAAGGTGCATGGCACAATCATTGACGGCTATACCGCTACAGCCCCCAATACCACTGCCTCTCTCTTGCGCTCCTTTGTACAGATGAAGGGAGAAAAGGACTTTGTCTATATCAACAATATCATCACTCTGGCCAAGGCTGCTGGCTTTGAGACCTTTTGGTTCTCTAACCAAGGAATCTCTGGCAATTGGGATACACCTATCGCTAAGCTGGCTTTCTTGTGCGACCATAAGGAATTTACCAAAAAGGGTGACTATGCCTCTATGAACTATCACGACAGTATTTTGCTACCGCTTTTACAACGAGCACTCCAGCAGAAAAGCCTTTCGCCACGCCTTTTTATCCTCCATACCATGGGTTCGCATGTCAATTTTGAAGCCCGCCTAGAGCATCCCATTCATTTTGACTATTACAACCGCAAGCTATCGGCTTATATCCAAACCATCGAACAAACCGATACCCTACTGAAAGGAATCTATGAAGCCTTACAGCGAGAAGGTGCTCCCTTTAGTATGCTCTATTTCTCCGACCATGGCCTGATGACCCAGGATAGAGCCTCCATATTTGCCTCCCTTACCCATGGGGATACCTCGCCCAACAAGGCCTGTTATCGGGTACCCTTTGTACTGCTCTCAAGCGATGACGCTGCACATAAGGTACTCAAAGTAAACAAGTCGGCTTTTTACTTCTTAGACGGCTTTGCCCAATGGCTCGGTATACAAGAGGCTTCTCTGCACCCCAACTACGATTTTCGCTCCACAGAAAGTGATACCCTAAAGGTCTTTAACCAATATGAAAATGTGCCCTTCGATGGATTGAAAGAAGACGAGATAGTGACTAACGACTAGTGACCAATGACTAGTGACTAACGACTAGTGATTAACACGAATCAATAGTAGAAAAACAATTGTATAGTCCAATTCATTAAGACGCAATAAATTGCGTCTCTACGGAAGACTATGCTTTTGGGTAATTGTCTTAGCCAGCGCATGTGTAGAGACGCAATTTATTGCGTCTTAGATAGTTAGTTAATAGTGTTTTAACTATT
>CAJZFM010000137.1 GCA_915070235.1 uncultured Capnocytophaga sp.
CTTCTTTGTAATATTTTCGCTCAATGGTACGGACTAATTTTCCTTTGATTTTTTCATTAGGGTTTTGCAGGAGATGATCATAGATATAAGTACCTACTGTCTTCTTCGAAGTATTGATATCCTGCTCGGTTTTTTTCTTAAGTAGGTTCCAGTCATCTTCACTAGGTGCTCTGAACGAACGCTTTTCCTTGCCTTCTTTGTCTCGCTTTATACTTCCATCTTCTTCAAGTTCAGTAGTAACAATAAAGTCGCGAACCTTCCCTTTCCAATCATCTAAAGGAATTTTGCTTGTACGGCGATATACCCAACCATTTTCTAATTGTATAGAATACCAGATTTCTCCCTTTTTATTGGGTGCTTCAGCGGTAACCTCGGTAACCATTAGGGAGTAATAAGTTACTTCTTTGTTAGGGTTTTCTACTTCTTCCTCCCCACGTAATTGGTAATAACCTCTTTTTTGGTTGAAGTTCAGAATAATCCAAGCCAACTCTTCTTTGCTGATTTTCTGGGAAAGTGCTTTTTTCCTAAGGTAATAAATTGTCCAGTCATAGGGGATTTTACTTTCTTCTCCATTCCTTTTGGTATAGAATAAGTCAGGCTGATGTGATTTAAAATCACTCAACATCTCCTGAAAACTATCTATAAAGAGGAATCTACCTTCTTCATAGGCTATTTTTGGTTCTGTATTATCTACAAATTTACCATATCTCTTTGAAAAATCAATCTGCTTATCATAGTGAGTGGGCAGGAAACCTAAGATATGGAGCACTCTATGAAGACGTTCACGACGAAGCAAATGTCGCGCTCGGAGCTTGCGAGCACTACGATAAAAAGTTCGATCTGCTGTTTGCGAAACAGTATTTCCTTTTTCAAAATTTCCTAAAATCCCTTGATCCATAGGGATAATTCTACTTCCTGTAGCAATAATTTTTCCTTGCTTTTCTTCAATGAACTGCTGAATAAGTGCCCAACCAATGGAGTTAGAACCTATGTCTAATCCTAATATGTGTTTCATATATTTAATAAGTTTAATTCGCTACAAATTTAATAAAAAAAATTCATATTTAAGTTTGTTATTTAGAAAAAAAGTTGTACTTTTGTCCCATATTTGAAAGCAACTCACAATAAGGATTATTCCGTTGTGAAAACATTTAGCGCCTCGACTATCTTCGGGGCTTTTTTCGTATCTTTACACTTTATTTCAAATTACGCTTTTTTTACCTTTCACTATTCATTCTTCACTTCTATGACAGATACCTATAAGACTATCAGCCAGCCTGTTACTGACATTATCTATAAGGATAAGAGCAGTAAGTTTATAGGTTATTTGTATCCTATTACTACCGAAGAGGAGGTGAAAAAGCACTTGGAGGCGGTTAAGAAAGAACACTTTTCGGCACGACACTGGTGCTATGCTTACCAGATAGGCAAGGAAAAACCCACTTATAGAGCCAATGACGATGGAGAACCCAGCGGTACAGCAGGACTACCTATCTACAGGCAGATACAGTCCTTTGAGCTAACCAATGTACTACTGATTGTAGTGCGCTACTTTGGTGGTATCAAGTTGGGGGTAAGTGGCCTTATTACTGCCTACAGAACCACTGCTCAGCTCACCCTACAAGAAGCTGAGATAGAGGAACGCACCATTGACCTTACTTACAAAATTATTTTTGATTACAAGGATATGAATAAGGTGATGAAGATCATCAAGGACAGGAACCTTACTATTGTTTCCCAAACCTTAAAACTGAACTGTACGCTCCTTGTAGAGGTACGAAAGGCAGAAGCAAGCTATATGGAGCAGCTTTTTGAGCAGCTTTATGAGGTTACTATTGAAAAATTAGAAGATTAGGACTATGGCAGGAAATACATTTGGACATTTGTTTAGACTTACTACCTTTGGCGAATCACACGGAGAGGCTATAGGTGGCGTGATTGATGGTTGTCCTGCGGGAATCGCATTGGACTTCGAGGAAATACAGAGAGAGCTTGATAGGCGTCGTCCTGGGCAGTCGGCTATTGTAACCCAACGTAAGGAAGCTGATAAGGTGCAGTTTCTTTCGGGTATCTTTGAGGGAAAGACCACAGGGGTACCTATTGGATTTATCATAGCCAATACCCAACAACATTCCCAAGACTATGACCATTTGAAGGACTTATATCGTCCCTCTCACGCAGACTATGTCTATGAACAGAAATACGGCTTGCGCGATTATCGTGGGGGCGGACGTAGTTCTGCACGGGAAACAGCCGTTCGCGTAGTGGCGGGAGCTATTGCCAAGCAGTTCCTTAAAGGGATAAAAATTACTGCCTATGTATCAGCCGTAGGAGAGTTGGCATTGCCTGAAGAGGATTATAGTCAGCTTGATTTTTTCCAAATAGAAAAGAATCCTGTACGCTGTCCAGACCCTGTATTAGCGGAGCAAATGGAAACCTATATCAAGCAAGTACGAAAGGACGGAGATACAGTAGGGGGGATCGTTTCTTGTGTAATACAAGGCGTGCCTGTAGGATTGGGCGAACCCGTTTTTGACCGCTTACATGCCGAGTTGGGTAAGGCCATGCTTTCTATCAATGCAGTAAAAGGTTTTGAGTACGGAGGGGGATTCGCCTCCACTAGAAAAAGAGGAAGCCAGAACAATGATATATTCCTACCTAATGGCACAACTCGTACCAACTACTCAGGGGGCATACAAGGGGGCATTTCCAATGGAATGGATATCTATTTTCGAGTAGCCTTCAAGCCAGTAGCAACGCTTATGCAAGAACAAGAAACGATCAATAGAGCAGGGGAGGTGGTGCATTTTCAAGGAAAAGGCAGACATGACCCCTGTGTAGTACCTCGTGCGGTACCTATCGTAGAGGCGATGTCTGCCTTGGTGCTTGCTGATTATTTGCTGATACACAATGCCTATAAGGAGCTTGCTTGAAGTTTTTCCTGAAGTTCCTTGAGTAGGTCTCGATAGTGTGCCGCTTGAATGAAGTCCAATTCTTTGGAAGCTGCTTCCATCAGCTTGCGAGTCTGTTGTATTTCTTTCTCAAGTTCTCCTCTGCTCATAGGTTTGGTAGGGGAGTGTTCTTTCTTTTTCGGAGCATTTTCATAATGAAATTCCGTAATAGGGCTTTTGCTGAGAGGATTCTCTATTTTCTTATGCAATGGCTGCGGGGTAATGCCGTGGGTGAGGTTGTAGTTCATCTGTTTTTCCCTTCGGTAGGCGGTTTCCTCAATGGTAATGCGCATACTATCAGTCATTTTGTCAGCATACATAATAGCGCGGCCATCTATATTACGAGCGGCACGCCCTACTGTTTGGGTCATGGAACGTGCCGAGCGCAAAAAGCCTTCTTTATCAGCGTCCAAGATAGCAACCAAGGATACTTCAGGCAAGTCCAATCCCTCCCTGAGCAGATTGACCCCTATAAGTACATCAAAAAGTCCTTTTCTAAGGTCTTGCATAATCTCAATACGCTCCAGCGTATCCACATCGCTATGTACATAACGGCAACGTACCTCCATCTTGGTCAAATACTTGGTTAGCTCCTCTGCCATACGTTTGGTAAGGGTGGTTACCAGTACGCGTTGGTCTTCCTCTACACACTTTTGTATCTCCTCCAAGAGATCATCTATCTGATTTTTGCTAGGGCGTACTTCTATCTTGGGGTCGAGCAAACCAGTAGGGCGAATGACTTGTTCCACATACACGCCTCCACACTTCTGCAATTCGTAGTCCGCAGGGGTAGCACTGACATAGATCACCTGATTTTGTAGCGCTTCGAACTCTTCGAACTTAAGCGGACGGTTGTCCATCGCTGCCGGAAGGCGGAATCCGTATTCTACGAGGTTCTCTTTCCTGCTCCTATCGCCCCCATACATAGCACGTACTTGGGGAACAGTAGCGTGACTCTCATCTATAACCATAAGAAAATCCTTAGGGAAATAGTCTATCAAGCAGAAGGGACGACTCCCTGGAGGGCGCCTGTCCAAGTAGCGTGAATAGTTTTCTATCCCAGAGCAGTAGCCGAGCTCACGTATCATCTCTAAGTCAAAATTGGTACGCTCCTCCAATCGCTTTGCTTCCAAGGTTTTTCCTACTGATTGAAAGAACGCTATTTGTTTAACCAAGTCATCTTGGATATCACGAATAGCGGCCTGCAACACATCAGGAGAGGTGACAAACATATTGGCAGGGTAGATATTGAGCTTATCCAAGCGCTCTATGGTCTTATTCGTCTCGCGGTCAAAGGATTCTATTAGTTCAATTTCATTGCCGAAGAAATGTACCCGAATAGGTGTTTCGCTATACCCAGGGAAGACATCAATGACATCGCCCTTTACCCTGAAATTCCCATGTAGGAAGTCAGCTGTGGTGCGTGCGTAAAGGCTCTGTACAAGTTGGTGCATAAACTTGGTACGCGTGAGTGTTTGTCCTTCTTCTATAGAAATGACGTTCTTCTGGAACTCCAAGGGGTTTCCGATACCATATAGGCATGAGACAGACGCCACCACCAGCACATCACGGCGGCCAGAGAGTAGAGAAGAGGTAGTACTAAGGCGCATTCGCTCAATATCCTCATTGATGGATAAATCCTTCTCTATATACACCCCAGTTGTAGGGATATAAGCCTCAGGCTGGTAGTAGTCATAATAAGATACAAAGTACTCCACCGCATTGTTAGGAAAGAAGGCCTTGAACTCACTATAAAGCTGAGCGGCAAGGGTCTTATTATGTGCCAAGACCAGAGTAGGCACCTGTACCTGTTCTACTACATTGGCTATAGTAAAGGTCTTCCCAGAGCCTGTAACACCCAAGAGAGTTTGGTATTTCTCTTGATCATTGATACCATTGACCAGAGAGGCAATAGCAGTAGGCTGGTCGCCCATAGGTTTAAAATCGGATACTAATTGGAATTTCATTTGAGGTAATGTTCATAAAGGGGAAAAATCAACTCAGAATAAACAAAAGAGTATTCCAAATTGATTTTTCATGTTTATGAGTAAATAAAAACAATTTAAATATAATAATTAATCATCAACTTCTTTGGCTTGATCCTTGATAGCTGACTTCTGTCCATGAATATCTATCATATATTCTTGTCCATTTTCTATAAGCAGTCCCTGGGTAATTCCTTTGGCATGGAGTACATCAAGGTCAATAACTTGCTTATCCATAAGATAAGTGACGGATTCATGAACAGTATGTCCGATAACAAATTTCTTAGCCTTCATATTTTGGGCAATAGCTGCAAATTCTGCTTTATCAGTGGTTTCTTTTCCGTAACCACGATACCACATGGGACTTTTACCAAACATATAGATGGTTTTTCCTACGGGATCAGTTCCCAATGCTGCCTCTCTGTTATGGAAATAGTAGCCTCGTGCATACTTATTGATCCCCTCAACCCCCATATTCAGATCACTTACCTCTTTGGAAATGCCTGCATGAACAAAGATATAGTCTCCTATCTTCTCCAGAATATTTTTAGTAGCTAACCATCGTCCCAATTCGGTATTAGGTTTATAGAAATCATAATACTCTTGCCCTATAATTTTTGCATTCTCAAGGTACTTCTTACGAACATAGCGGAAGTCATTATTCATATTCATGAGGTCATGGTTTCCAAGGATAAAATGTACCTTTCCTCCTGCTTTCTCAGCTTGTTCTTCTAAGGAATAAATAAGCCAAAGTGTTTGGGTTACTAGCAAACCACGATCAAAGAAATCACCTACAGTAACCAAATGACCTTTACCGAAAGTCCATTTGTAGTGCTTGTCCATTACCTTATTGGCAATCAGAAAGTCTTTAAATTCCTTAAAACACCCTTCTATATCCGAAATAGCAATGATTTTTTCAGGCATAGCATAGACGGAAGGCTGGTTTTGTAATAGTTCCTGAACCTTGAAAGTAAAATACTCCTTGTCATTCACATAACATTTAAGTTTTTTGCCAGCAATGGGATATGCCAGTTCTTCACTTACACTTGTAGGTTGTCCATTCTTCTCAATAATTTGCTTTATGACAGCTTTTTCTTTTTCATAAAAGATATAAGGTCCATCACAACCAGCTTTAGAGGTGTCAGCTTGTAGTCTTTTATCAGAAAAATGCCCTTT
>CAJZFM010000138.1 GCA_915070235.1 uncultured Capnocytophaga sp.
ATTTGCCAGCAACTACATAGCCTATGATTTACTTAACGACATAGAAAGATTTTCCGATAAATATACCGAGAAAGAACTTAGACAATTTGAGAGACGATTAGAGAATAGAAGTAATTCGGAAGGTAACATTTCTCGCAAAAAATTCTTAGAAATGTATGCCAACCCTGTCATTAATAAATTAAAATTATGACTCCCAGAACAAAAATTCTCCTCATCTACACAGGAGGTACCATCGGAATGGTAAAGGATTATGAAACAGGTGTGCTTCGCCCTTTCCGTTTTGAGAAGATCAAAGAGCGCTTGCCTGAACTCTCTCAGTTGGACAGTGATATAAGTCACGTCTCTTTTGATCCTCCTATTGATTCGTCGGACATGAACATTGCCCATTGGAAAAGAATTGCCCAAAGTATCAAGGAGAATTATAATGATTATGACGGTTTTGTAGTCCTTCATGGCAGTGATACCATGGGATATTCGGCCTCTGCACTGAGTTTCATGTTGGAACACTTAGCCAAACCTGTGATATTTACAGGCTCACAACTTCCTATAGGAGACCTCAGAACCGATGCCAGAGAGAACCTCATCACCTCTATTCGCTTGGCCAGCCTCAAGGAAAATGACAGACCTGTTATTAAGGAAGTATGTCTGTATTTTGAATACAAGCTCTATAGGGGCAATAGAACTACCAAGATAGATGCAGAGAACTTTCAAGCCTTTGACTCTCCTAACTATCATATATTAGCTGAAAGTGGCGTACACCTAAAGATACATCACGAATACCTATACCAAAGAAAATCTCAAGAGGCCTTGCAGGTATTTACCCAATTTGATCCCCATGTCGCTTTCTTAAAGATTTTTCCCAACATCACCCAACCTATATTAGAAGGTATCCTAAGTATCCCTTCCCTTAAGGGGGTAGTTATGGAGACTTTTGGTTCTGGGAATGCCCCTACCGAAGATTGGTTCTTAGCTACCATAGAACAGGCCATTAAAAGAGGCGTTACTGTGGTCAATATTACCCAATGTATGCGTGGATTTGTCCTTCCTAACAAGTATGAAGCAGGTTCTCACTTTGAAAATATAGGGGTTATCAACGGAAAAGATCTCACCAGTGAGGCTGCTATTACCAAACTAATGTATTTATTAGGAAAAGGCCTTGATAGCAAAACACTGAAAATCAAATACGAAAGAGAAATACAAGGAGAAATATCTTAAATTTTTACTAAGTAAGATTGATGTGTCATTTTTTTATTGTAATTTAGCGGCTTGTAAAATGATACTTATTTAGAGAGGTGTCCGAGTGGTCGAAGGAGCACGCCTGGAAAGTGTGTATACGCCAAAAGCGTATCGAGGGTTCGAATCCCTTCCTCTCTGCTTTATTAACTTAATATCCACCTAAAAAATTGAAAAAATGAAAAAAATGTATTCAAAGTTAGCCTTAGCTGCAATGCTTTTCATAAATGTTAGCTCTCTTTTCGCACAAGAAGCAGCTCAGAGAAGTGTGAATCAAAGTTTCAAGGAATACTTCATCAAAGGAGGCCCTGCCTACATGGCACCTATCCTTTTGTGTCTTATCATTGGACTTGCTGTTGCCATTGAGCGTATCATTTATCTGACTATGTCCACTACCAACACCAAAAAACTTTTGGAAAATGTAGAGGATGCACTTAAGAATGGTGGAACAGAAGCCGCCAAAGAAGTATGTAGAAATACCGCAGGGCCTGTGGCTTCTATTTTCTACCAAGGACTTGATCGTGTAGATGAAGGTATCGATATCGTAGAAAAATCTGTAGTTTCTTATGGAGGTGTCCAGATGGGGCTTTTGGAAAAGAACGTATCTTGGATTTCCCTATTTATCTCCATTGCTCCGATGTTAGGATTCATGGGAACGGTAATTGGTATGATTCAGGCTTTTGAAAAGATCAGCTTAGCTGGTGGTTTGGATGCTTCTTTGATTGCTGGAGATATCCAAGTAGCATTGCTTACTACTGTATTTGGTCTTATCGTTGCGATGATTCTTCAAGTATTCTATAACTATATTGTAGCTAAAGTAGATAGTATCGTTAATGATATGGAAGATGCTTCTATCTCACTTGTTGACCTATTGGTAGCTTACAAAAAATAATTACTAACCCTTAAAATCTCTATCCATGCACAAAATATCAAGATTAATAGCGCTTATTTTGGGCGTTATAGGGCTTGTTCTTTGCGGTTGGCTTATGGTTAGTTCCGATGAGACCAAGAACAGCATTGACAATTTCCCTATGATAGGTATGTTCGGCGTAGCTTATTTGCTATTGTTTATTGGATTAGTAGTTGTTATTTCTTCTGCTGCCAAGAACATACTATCCTCACCCAAATCAATTAAAAAGACCTTACTCTATGCAGGAGCTTTCTTAGGAGTGATCATCGTATCTTACCCTCTTTCCTATGTATTGTTTGGTTCAGACAGTAACTTCCAGTGGATAAGTGCTGGTATTATGGCAACCTATCTGCTTATACTCATCTCGTTAGTGTCTGTAGTTTTCTCAGTTATCAAAAGAACTTAAAAAATGGCAAGACGTTCAGTACCCGAAGTAAATGCCGGCTCCATGGCGGATATTGCATTCCTTTTGCTTATATTCTTCCTTGTAACGACCGACATCACATCCAATGCGGGAATAGCTGCAAAATTACCGCCTAAAGTTCCCAAACAAGAACAACAAGAACCACCTATCAACGAACGCAATCTGTTTGTCGTATTAGTCAATAAAAACAATCAGCTTCTTGTAGAAGACCAAATATTGGATATCAAGAATCTAAGACAAAAGGCTGTTGAGTTTTTGGACAATGGAGGTGGAAAAGCCGATGAGGCTTGTAGCTATTGCCAAGGCAAACATGAACCCACTTCATCAGACAATCCCAATAAAGCGGTTATCTCTTTACAAAATGACCGAGAAACCAATTACGAGACTTATATCACTGTACAAAATGAGTTAGTAGCTGCCTACAATGAGTTACGTGAGAGAGAACGTAAAAGATTGTTCCCTAATGAAGTTACTTATACAGAGATGGATGCAGAGTTCAATGCTGCAAAAACCCCTGAAAAGAGAAAAAATGAACTAAGACCAAAGCTAGAAAAATTGCAAGAATTATTTCCTAGAAAATTGGTGGAAGCAAGTGTAAAAAAAGATAAATAATTTAGAATTATGGCAAAGTTCAACAAGAAAAAAAGTGACGAGGTACCACCTATCTCAACTGCATCTCTGCCTGATATTATCTTCATGCTTTTGTTCTTTTTTATGACAGTAACCCAAACCAAAGATGGGGAAATAAAAGTAGCCAATGATATTCCATCGGCGAATCAAGTACAAAAATTAGATAAAAAAGACCCTGTTATATATGTATATGCAGGAGAACCTTTGCAAAGATATCAAGATAAGTTTGGAAAAAATGCAAAACTTCAGATTAATGATGTGTTTGTAGATGTAGATCAGGTAGGTACACCTATCCTTAAATACAAAGAAGGGCTACAAGAGCGATACAAAGATGTATTTATCACCTCTTTAAAAATTGATAAGCATACCAAAATGGGAATCATCGGAGACTTAAAAGAACAGTTGAGAGAGATCAATGCTTTAAAGATTAATTACATAACAAAAGAAGGAAAACCTGCTGTGTTAGGTGACTAATCAAACTTTAGAAAATTGTAGTTTTTATAGTTTATATTATTTTTATAAGAATCCGTGAAATATCTATTTTACGGATTTTTTTATAGATACTTCTTTGTAAATTCTTATACCCGATTTGACTATGAAAATACTTCATACCGCCGACTGGCACTTAGGAAAAAAATTAGACCGTTTCTCTCGTATAGAAGAGCAGCGTGCCGTAATGGAGGAAATCGTACAAATAGCTGATACCCAAAAGGTAGATGTAGTTATCATCGCTGGAGACCTTTTTGATAACTTCACCCCTAATACCGACGCCATAGAACTATTCTACAAGACCGTTAAGCAACTCTCCCTCGGTGGGCGCAGGCCTGTGGTGGCTATCTCTGGCAACCATGATGCCCCCAAGCTCATTGATGCTCCCGATCCTTTGGCTCGCGAATGTGGTATTTTCCTTATAGGCCAACCTTTTGCTATGGTAACCCCTATAGAAACGCAAGATTTCAAAATTACTCATTCTTCAGAGGGCTTTATAGAACTACAACTTGCCTCCTTTGCCTACCCCTTGCGAATTATCCATACCGCTTATGCCAATGAGCCTCGCCTAAGACAAGAATTGGAAGGAGACAAAGAGCTCGCTATTAACCAATTTCTATCCGACAAATGGCAAGCTCTTGCTCAGAAGTATTGTGATTCCAAGGGAGTGAATATACTCACCGCTCATCTATTTATGAATCCTAAGAATGGCGAACTCTTGGAAGAACCTGAAGGAGAGCGCCCTATCCGTATTGGAAATGCGGACATGATCTATACCAATGCTATTCCTTCCCAAATACAATATACCGCCTTAGGACACTTACACGGATTCAAGAATATTGGCAGCGAAGAAAAGCCTATTGTATATGCTTCCTCTCCCCTATGCTACAGCTTTAGCGAAGCAGGCGATCAGAAATATGTGGCTATCATAGAGGCCGAGCCTAACAAGGCCGTACTTCTTAGTAAAATACCCCTCACCCAAGGCAAACCCTTAGTAAGGAAGCAATTTACCTCTATAGAAGCGGCAACCTCTTGGCTAAAAGAAAATCCCGATGCTTGGGTAGAGCTAACCCTTGAACTCAAGGAATATCTCCGATCTGAAGATAGAAAGCGGCTATACAAAACCCATGAGGGCATTGTCTTTCTAATCCCTAAGCTACTGCTGGATATAGAACATACCCCCTCTACTGAGTTATCTCTGCAAGATATTAATTTTGAGAATATTACTCCCTTATTTGTAAGCTATTTCAAATATAAGAATGGCGGCATAGCCCCCAATCAGGAAATTCTAAATCTGTTCAACGAAGCTATCAATACCCCTATAGACTAATGTTACCCATATCCCTCACCATTGAAGGAATCTATTCCTATCAACAAAGACAACATATTGATTTTTCTCACCTTACCAGTGCTGGCTTATTTGGTATCTTTGGCGCGGTAGGTGCTGGAAAATCCTCTATCTTGGAGGCTATCACCTATGCCCTATATGGAGAAACCGAACGCCTAAATAAGGCCGACAAAAGAGGGTACAATATGATGAACCTCAAATCCAACCATATCTATATAGAATTTGAGTTTCTCAATTTTGAGAACCGACAGCTACGGGTGGTCAGGGAGTTCAAGCGCAACTCCAAGAAGTTTGAGGACGTAAGAACCCCTACTGTACAGTTCTATGAAAAAGAAGGTAACCAATGGCGCCCCTTAGAGCAAGCCAATCCTCAGGATCTAATAGGGCTAAGTTACCACAACTTCAAGCGTACCATAATCATTCCACAAGGACAGTTCAAGGAGTTTTTGGAACTCGGTGCGAAGGATCGCAACGAGATGATGAAGGAAATCTTCAACTTACAGAAGTTCGACCTTTCTGATAATATTGCCAAACTTAAAAAGGAGAATAGCGAAAAACTCAGTTTCAAAGAGGGCGAACTCAAGGGATATGAAGAAATCCACGAAGAGGCCATACAAATACAAAAGGACAAACTCGAGGAAGAGACAGACAAACAAAAGTCCTTAGAAACAGAATTCGAGCAGCTAAAGACAAGCTATGAGCATCTCAAAAGTCTGAAATCGGACTTTGAACTCTTAGAGCAAAAGAGAAAAGAATTTGTACAACTACATTCGCTAAAGAATTCATTTGACGAATTAGAGAAAAAGGTCAATGCGTATGAGAAAATAGAAAAAGTATTCAAAAATCTATTGGATAACAAAGCACGTCTGACAAAAGAACTACAATCCTATGCTTATAAAAAGGATACAGAAACTAAAAAACTTAAGGAAGCACAGGACAAATTAACCTTCATCTCTGAAAATATAAATTCTCTGCAAGAGATCTATGAGAAACTCCCTGAGACAAAGCAAATAGAGGCCGATTTACAACAGATATTATCCATATTTCCCTTACAAGAAAAGCTAATTGAGGAAAAG
>CAJZFM010000139.1 GCA_915070235.1 uncultured Capnocytophaga sp.
AATCTTGTCGGTATAGGGTATCTATGCTTGCCTGAGTTTGGCTAAGCATACTTTGCGAATAGCTAAGTATAAAGATTAAAAACAGTACTTTCATAGGTTACTTTTCAATGTGGTGCGAGACATAATCTTAACGATAAATACAAGTGCAAAAAAAAGTAACTAATCAGCAAATTTGCTGATAGTTAGTCAAACAATGTAAGATTCTCCACATACTTGTATTTCTTAAAGCAATTAGGGAGCATAGTATTCTCTAAACTCTTTTGAGAGAAGAGAAAGCGACCATCACAGACAAACCCTAATTCAAACCAATTGACTTCATTTAGCATATCTCTTAGTTCCTCCAAGTCTACCTTGTCGTTATGAGGGAATAATGCCAAAATAGAACCATCATAATTGTTACAAGAATGAATGAAAAAAGGTTTTTTGTTTCTTGTTTTGGTATTTACATAGATACGTTTTCTTTCAGAAATACAATGTTTTCTACCCCATTCCCACCAATTATTTTCATTAAAACTTCTTATCTTTCTGTTTATTAGAATATCTTTATTTTCTTCTAAGTAAGGTATAGGACTATCCACAAAAACCATTCGTTGTGTATTACCTGTTTTACAGGTGATAGAAGTTACAAAATCAGCATTTCCATAGGTCTCATTTTTGAAAATCTTATCATTACCACTTACGCCACCAACCTTTACACTGAAAATGTTAGAAAGAGCAATAGGGTATTGATTGTCAGTGAAATATAGTTGCCCATTGTTACAAATAAATTGCTTACTTACATTTGTTTTTCTTGAGAAATTCCCTTTTTCAAAACGAAAGATGATACAGTTGGGTGTAGCATTATCAAATACCTTACTATCTCCCAAGTCTATCAGGTCAGTAATAGTACCCTGACTATAGATAAAGTGATTAAGTTTGATACTTGATGTTGATTTAAGAAAATCTCTTGGAGTGATAAAGATAAGTTCGCCCCCTTCATTTAAGTGTTTGATACATTTTTCAATAAAGAAAAGATAAAGATTACTTCGCTCATCAAAAAGGGTTGTGTCTAATTTCTGTAAGGTAGATTTCTGTATATTTTTGTACTTTACATAAGGAGGATTTCCTATGATTGTATCAAACTTATGAGAGATAGGATAATCAAAGAAATCCATCAAGAGCATTCCTTCGGTGTGATGACGCTTATCTATTTCTATTCCTACACAATTGGGGATATTTTTAAAGAAACTCCCATTGCCTGCCGAAGGTTCCAACACACTTCCATCGCGCTTACGCAATGATAACATCTGTGCAACTATATATTGGGGTGTAAATACTTGTCCTAAATTATCTATATCAAACATATTCTTGGAAATATTTTTTGAAATTGAAATAAATTTCAGCTCTTAGCTTGATACTTTCGCCAAATTTAGAGAGAATAAACTGCTTACTCTCGTCAAAAGTTCTCTTTTTTGACTCTCGGTTGTCATTCCAACGACATTGAAAAGGTAAATTGTTACCATTAGCTTGTAACTGAGGAATATGTTTCAACGAATTAACGAAGATATCCTTAGGGTTATCCTTGTTTACAATGAGAAAGTAGTAATCTTTGTTCTTATGTTTGCCCAAATTATTATACAGTTTTTCAAAATAACTCAGCCAATTGATTCCATTAGGAAAATCAGGCAATAGACCTGTCAAACAATAATAGATGCCCAATTTGCAATTGAGATTATCAGGTGTTACAGTGGTAGTAACCTTTATATTTACAGGATAGAATACCCCTTTTTCCTCAAAGCTAAAGTCAAACCATTCTCGGCTATTAGGTTCGTTAATGTCAAACTTTGTTGCAATTACTTTTAATATCTCACTTTCATTCACTGAGGAGTTAATTCTTCCATCATTTAGGGGCGTAGAAAGTAACAGTTCTTCTCTTATTAGAAGGTCTTTAATATCAATTAGTTTCTGTGGAAATGTAATCATATATAACACTGTAATTTGACAAGGCAAAGATACAACAAATTTGCTAATTAGCTAATTTGTCAATTAAAATTAGCAATTGCTTTACAAACTCATTGGCAGGGTGTTGTTGAATCATCTCTGGGGTATCATATTGCTGAATGGTACCCTTGTCTAAAACTAATACTTTGGTGCCGAGGGTAAGAGCTTCGGCTATATCGTGGGTAACGAATACGAGAGTGGCGCCTGAAAGCAGATGTAAGGCTTTGAGTTCGCGCTGTAATTGTTGGCGGGTGATGCTATCCAAGGAGCCAAAAGGCTCGTCCATTAGTATAATGTTAGGATTGGCAGCTAAGGCACGGGCAATACCTACCCGCTGCTGCTGTCCGCCCGAGAGCTGATGCGGAAATCGGTTAGCGAGTTCTGGGGCGAGATTTACCTGTTGTAGTTTCTCAGTTACAATGCGCTCTATATCGGCCTTGGAGTAGCTTTTTAGGTGGAGTACATAAGCTATATTCTCGGCTACAGTGAGGTGAGGAAAAAGGATATTCCCCTGAATGACATAGCCTATATTGCGACGCAGCGTAATGAGGTCTTCCGCTAAAATATTCCTGCCGTCAATATGTATTTCACCCTTATCGGGCAAAATAAGTCCGTTAATCATCTTCAGCAGGGTGGTTTTTCCCGAACCTGAAGTGCCTATAATGGTGAGAAAAGTGCCGCTTTCAATGGTTAAGTTGAAGTCGGAGATCAACTCCTTGCCATTATAGCTTTTGTATATATGGGAAAATGTAATCATGGTTGTGAGTGTAAAAGTCCTTTTTGTAATAGAAACTCTTTGGCAACTTCTTCTGGTCGTTTTCTTTGGGCTTCTACCAAGAAATTAAGGTGCGCCATGGTGGCATCGTCTATCAGATTGTTGAGTTTTGCCAAGGTAGTGCGCAGGGCAGGATAGGTTGTCATCACCTCGCTACGTACCACGGTTCCTGCCTTGTAGGAGGGATACAGATTGCGGTCATCTTGGAGTACCACCACCTCACTTACAGAAAGCTGTCCGTCGGTGGTGAATACCACCATAGCGTCAATCTTTTTGTCGTGCATGGCTTGGTATTTGAGCCCGATATCCATATCTATGACCTTTCTAAAGTGTATATTATAGGTCTCTTGCAGTTGTTTGTAGCCGTCTTCGCGCTCAAAGAAGTCGTATTCAGCTCCAAAAATAAGTTGGTCACTCACCTCTGCCAAATCGGAAAAAGTTTTGAGCTGGTACCGCTGGGCTATCTCTTTGCTTACAGCCAGACCATAAGTATTGTTAAACCCGTATAGGTTTGCCCACTGCAAGCCATATTGCTTTTTGTAGGCTTCTTCTAAGGCAGCAAACTTATCTTCGCGGTAAGGGTCTTTGCGCTTGAGCACCGCCTCCCACGCAGTAGCTGTGTATTCGGGATACATATCAAAGCCTCCACGGAGCATTGCAGGGTGAATGTTGGAGGTGCCGCCTCCTACCCCATTGGTCAGGCGTACCGAAAGCCCTGTGTCTTGCTCGATAAGCAAGGCAAGCATTTGCCCCAATAGGTAGCTTTCGGTCATTGGCTTAGTCGCGATGTGTATATCCTTTGTCCTTTTAGGAGAAAGCACAAAGAAGAGAGTGATAAGCAATGCCAATACCCCCACTCCTACCAGCTTTAGCGGGTTGCGCTTCGGGGCTACTTCCCTGTTGGTTAGGCGTTTTTCTATTTTTGCCAAGAGAAAATCAAAACCCAAAGCCAAGAGGGCAATAAGCACACTACCTACCAAAGTCATTGTACTATTGTTGGTTGTGATACCGCGATAGATAGCCACGCCCAAGCCACCTGCCCCTACAAACGAAGCTATACCTGCCAGCGCAATGGTCATGGTAACCATATTGCGCACTCCCGACATGAGTACAGGGAGGGCTAAGGGGAGTTTTATCCTCCAGAGCAACTGCCAGCGGGTGCTACCCATGGCCTCGGCAGCCTCGATAATAAGTGGGTTAATCTGGGTAATACCTGTATAAGTACTACGGATAATAGGCAGCAAGGCGTAGAGTATCAGGGCTATAAGAGCCGTGAGGTTACCCACCCCTGTAATGGTGATAAAGAAACCCAACAAGGCTATGGAGGGAATCGTATAGAGCACATTGACCGCTGCCAAGAGCCAAGCGGCATACTTGCGATACTCGCTTATAAAAACACCCAATACCACCCCTATAAGCGTCGCTATGACAATGGCCAAGAGCGAGAGCAAGAGGTGTTCAGTAGTGAGATGCAGGAAGAAGGGTGCTTCTTCCTTTAGAAAAGTGAAGATGTTTGTCAAGGTGTTGTGTGTTAGTTTTGCTAATAATAATAGTGCAAAAATAGGGATAATTTGTCAATTAGCCAATTTGTTAATGAACAAATTGGCTAATTAATATATGGTTGAAAATGCTGCTGTTTTATTGTGGGGTATTGTACATATACCTTGCTATTTTCCAAGCACCTTTGTCTTTGCGCAATACAAAAGTTTCGCGATAACCACCCGTTACTTCTGCTCCGTTGGCCGTACCTGCAGAGGTAGAAGTTACGATAGCATAGTCTTTAAGCAGGGTTACCTTGCCGATAGTTACTTTCAAATCGAGCTTAAGATTTTGAAATACATATTGGTAAGTACCTAAAATCTGCTCACTACCCACGGCTGTGGGAGCTTGTGGAGGCAATAGCTCGGCATCAGAGGTAAACAATGACACTATTTTAGTAGCATCAGAGGCGTTAAGTGCTTGGAAATAAGTGTTGATAACACCTTCAACAGCTTTTTGTTCTTTTGATTGGGCAGTTACGCTAAGTCCTATCATCACGGCAATAAATAAAAATACTTTTTTCATTTTCATAAAATATTAATTGTTAATTAACTCATTGTCCAATGGACTATTTAACCAATTGTTTTGCTTCTTCTAAGGTAACAGTTTTACCTACGGCACCAGCTTCGTGTAGGTCACCGAATACTTCTATACGGATAGACTGATTGAGACCGCCTACACGTACGGGTTCAAAACCTGTATCTTTGATAAGTTGCTCTACCACGGGGTTGATATTTACCTCATCGGTAGCATAGAAGAGCACCTTACGAGGAGAGGCAAAAGCATCTGCACTGAGCGATCCTGCCATGAGTGTACCTAAGGCTTTTGCCAAGTGTGCACCTTGTGGCAAGTGTGAAGCATTGATCTCTCCCGCTGAGGCTTCAGCAGCGATTACTTTCTTAAATCCTCCATTTTCATCGGGAGCGATAGGGTTGGATACATCCACAATTACTTTTCCTTTGAGTGCCTTGGCGTGTTCTTTTAAGAAGTCAGCAATAAGAGGGAAGTAAATAGCGGGGATTACGATGTCGGCTTCTTCTACAGCGGTAGCGATGTCAGCCACTTGTGCGTTTTGCCAATCTTTAGCTACTTCTTTTACTTTGGTAGTGTCTCTGCCTGCTACTATAAATTTGCGACCTGATTTGTTGAGATTTTCAGCTAATGCCTTACCTACATTTCCTAAGCCAATAATGGCGATTTTTTGTTCTGCTTTCATAATGGTAATATGTTTAATTTTCTGGTGCAAAGGTACGGCAATACGGCAGGGGAAAGCAATAAAGTATTTTAAGAAATACCCTTAAACTATTTTAAGAGCATAGCACGGCAGGTTGCTATCCTTTTTTTAGTAATTCGGCTTTTACATTGCTGAGCGATACGGGAGTAATACCCAGAAAAGCAGCGATTTGCGTCTGTGGTAGGCGTTGTAGCAGGTGAGGGTAGGCTTTGGTAAAGTAGCGGTATTTTTCTTGTGCCGAAGCACTGATACTCAAGAGGAAGCGCTGTTGAAGTTGGGCATAGGCTTCTTCTATCAGCACGCGAAAGATACGATTGAACTTAGGGGAATACCCATAAAGCTGGAATAAATCCTCTCGTTTTATCTGTAGTACAGTTGTATTTTCAAGGGCATCAATACTGAACTCTGAAGGGGTTTCTTTATAAAGGCTCATTAGGTTTGATATCCACTCGTTTTCAGAAGCAAAATGCACAATGTGCTGGATACCTTTCTCGTTGATGGTGTACATCCGTAGGCAACCGCTCACTACAAAATTGAGCA
>CAJZFM010000140.1 GCA_915070235.1 uncultured Capnocytophaga sp.
CTAATGAATCTATAGTAGGGAGACTATCTTTTTGGGGAACAATTATCTCTTTTTTGGGGAGCAAGAGGGTATTTTTTACAATTTTTGTCCTTTGTAGGCAGCCCAAAAAGAAAGGTATAAGGGGAAGGTATAGGTACTTTGTCATATTTTTAATCTTAATTTCCTTGCGCTATTCCATACATAGCTATTACTGGAATACAAAGCAATTCTAAGAATAACAGCAACCCTATTAGCATAATGAACCATAAGCTACGCGTTTTGGATTGTTTTCTCCAAAATGATATACAAAAAATGATACTTATGAGTAATTGTAAGAAAGTAATAGGCAATATAATTTGAATAGGATAGGCAAACTTGCTATCATCATACCTTAAAAGTCCCCAAACGAACATAAGGTAGACTCCAAAAAGCACAATGGCTATTGAAATATTATATTTCCAAAAAACTCTTATTGAATCACTTATCATTAGTTATAGGTCTTTTATGGATAAATAGAAGCATCAAACAACATATAATCAAGCTAAAAATGAGAGATGTAAAAAGTCCTATGGTCATATCATTTATATTTTCCATGACATTAGCGCCTATCATATCTTGTTGGCTATTGGATTTTAATCCATAGTAGCTATAAAATATAACAGATAATTGCAGGATAATGTATATACAAGCAAAAATAGGGATAGATTTATTTTTTCTCTCAGCTGTATTGCTCTTGTTTCTCAAAAGAATATATCCCCCCAATAGGAAGATGATTAAAACATTGATTATGGAAAAAAAGGCGACTTTATCAACAAAATTATATATTACATCTGTGGTTGTGGAGCTAACATTGTCTTCTATTTGGAATTTAAGGGATACATAACACCCCATAAGATACATAATATCAAATACAATAAAGAGCAACAACCCCAATATAATTAGTGTTTTGGTGATATTTTTCTTCATAGTAATTCTTATTGTGTCTTAACGAATGAGACTATACAATCATTTCCTGCTATTGATTGGTATTATTATCCTTTAGCTTCCAGATTGCCTCGAAGTAATCACGGGTATTGGAAAGGCGCGGAATCTTATGTTGGCCTCCTAACTTGCCGTTTTCTTTAAGCCAGTCGTGGAAAAGGTTTTTTCGGGCAATGTGTATCTTGGGCATAGCAAGGGTCATATCGTTATAGCGCTTGGCCTCGTAATCGGAGTTAAGTGCTTTTAGTTCAGTGTCCAAGGTGCGGGTGAAGGCTTCTATATCCTCAGGGGCGGTTTCGAATTCAATGATCCACTCGTGCCCACCGCTCTTGTTGCCTTGCATAAAAATAGGTGCCACGGTGTATTCTATCACGCTACAATGGTGCTCATGGCAGGCTCTTTTGAGGGCTTCCTCGGTGTTTTCTATGATAAGCTCTTCCCCAAATACGTTGATATGGTGCTTGGTGCGTCCTGTAATCTTGATACGATAGGGCGAGGTGGAGGTAAAGCGTACTGTATCGCCTATCTGATAGCGCCAAAGCCCTGCATTGGTAGTAATCACCATGGCATAGTTCTTACCTACCTCTACTTCCCATAGCGGAATGGCCCTCTGGGCAGGGGTGCCAAAGCTGTCCATAGGGATAAACTCATAGAATATACCATAGTCCAGCATCAGCAGCATTTCGTCGCTGTTGTTTCTGTCCTGTATGGCAAAGAAGCCCTCGGAGGCGTTGTAGGTCTCATAATAACGGAAACTATCGGAGGGAATAAGTTGCTTATATTGGTCTCGGTAAGGGACAAAGCTCACCCCGCCGTGGAAATATACCTCTAAGTTTTTCCATATCTCTAATACATTTTCTTTGCCTGTATAGGAGAGCGCTTGCCGAAGGAGTACCATCATCCATGAAGGGACACCTACCAAGCTAGTTACATTCTCTCGAGAGGATTCCGCTATAATAGCCTTCATCTTGGCTTCCCACTCGCTCATTAGCGACACCTTGGTGGAGGGGGTACAGCTGAACTCAGCCCAGAAAGGGAGGTTGTCTATGAGTATAGCGGATAAGTCGCCAAAGATAGTGCCGTTTTCCTCATATAACTCCTTACTGCCCCCAAGGCGTAGGCTCTTTCCTGTAAAGAGATTGGAGTCGGGGTTGTTATTCAGGTATAAGCAAAGCATATCCTTGCCTGCCTTATAGTGGCAATACTGGAGCGCTTCCTCACTTACAGGGATAAACTTGCTTTTGGCATTGGTCGTACCGCTACTCTTGGCAAACCATTTGATAGGGGTACGCCAAAAAAGGTTCTGCTCCCCACGACGGGCACGCTCTATCATAGGCTCTATATCCTCATAGATAGAGATGGGGATACGTGCAGCAAAATCCTCATAGTTACGAATAGAAATAAAGTCGTATTGCTTGCCCATCTCGGTACTCTGTGCGGCTTCTAAGAGCTTGGCACATACGTTTTCTTGTACTTCATGAGGGCGTTTGATGAATTCTTCTATCTGGTCTATACGCTTGCGCAAGAACCAAGAAGCAATGGAATGGATAATCGTTAAAGCCATATTTTCTAAAAAAGATGTTCGGAGTTTGGTTTATTTTTACTACTTTTGTCAATCATTATAGCGGACGTAAAAGTACAAAAAATATGAATACCTACCAAACGGTTTTAAGAAAAATGCGAACTGAGGCACAAACGCCTGTACAGTATTACCTTTCTTTAGAGGAGGGAGAGCTACCCATGAACGACCTATTGGGACAACAGCTCACCTTGCGCTTTGCAGGTTACCACTGTTTGCACTGTGGGCAACCCAAGGAGATATACAGGCAGGGTCTCTGTAAAAAATGTTTCTTTGAAGCCCCAGAGGTGGGGGAGTGGATCATCCGCCCAGAGCTGAGCAAGGCACACTTAGGTATAGAGGACAGGGATTTGGCTTACGAACAGCAGGTACAGCTACAACCGCACTTGCTTTACTTGGCCAACTCCAGTGAGGTAAAAGTAGGCGTTACCCGCAAAACACAGATGCCTACCCGCTGGATAGACCAAGGCGCTCATGAGGCCTTGGTAATGTTGGAGGTGCCCAACCGTTATTTGGCAGGGATAGGGGAGGTCGCCCTCAAAGCGCATATCTCCGATAAGACCAATTGGCGCAAGATGCTGACCAATACCCTACAAGTAGTGGATCTCAATACGATCAAACAAGGCTTAAAGGCGTTTCTCCCTCAAGAGACCTTGTCTTACTTCAGTGAAGAAGTACCTATCTATCATATCAACTATCCCGTCCTTAGGTATCCTACCAAAGTTACGAGCCTTACCATGCCCAAGACCCTACAGTATCAGGGCAGGCTTATGGGAATCAAAGGGCAATACCTCCTCTTTGAGGATAACACTGTCTTCAATGTACGCGGACACGAGGGGTTTGTAGTGGAAATTAGTTTTTCTTAAATTACATTCGGTTGTTTTCCTCCTCACTTATTTCTTTTCCTTTGTATTTGCTTCGGGTAGTGTTGAAGTTATAGCTTATCCCTATCTTGAAACTAAAATTACTGTAGCTATAGGCGGTACTGTTACTGATGTATGAGTTTTGTATACGGGCATGTCGGTTCAGCCCATTATAAAAGTCGGAGGCTACAGCATATACAGAAAGTGATTGGTGGAAGAATGCACGTGCTACTCCTACAAATACACCACTTACAGGCTTGTATATGTAGTAGGCTTCTTGCATAGATCCTTTGCTCTTATAGAGAAGCATAACTAAAAAAAGCCAATTTTCTGAAGGGGTGATTTGGTTCATCCATTCTACTGAAAAAAGTCCTTCACTTTTGTAAAACACCTTATCAGCAAAAGGTTTTTCATAGGTAAGGGTAAGTTTAGGCATCCACTTTCCTATTTGTTTTTGAGCATTAAGTGCACATTTCAGTAGGCTAAAATCGTCATAATTACGAAGAATTTTTTCTACCGCATTGGAGTTGATAGAAGAGAGTTGGTAATCGGCATAAATTCCCTTGTGAATAAGGGAATAAGTAACGGAAGCTGATACAGGGCCATAAGTGGCCAGCGTATTCCACTCATCAGTGAGTTGAGGTGTAATATAAGGGTTTCCGCGATTGTACAGGAAAGAAGAAACATAGCTATTGTAGTCACTGAGATCATGGAAGGTAGGGCGCTTAATCTTGCGCGCATAGCTGAAAGTTATTTGAGTTTTCTCCCAAGGGAAAGCTACCGATACATTAGGCAACCAATCTCGATAGGTCTTACTTTTCGCTTCGCTTTTCTGCTCGTTTTCATAATAATCAAAATCAGCATACTCATAGCGTGTGCCCAGTTTTAGATTTACCTTTTTGATAGGATAGGAAAAACTAAGAAAAGCATCCGAACGAGTTTCCTTATTTTTAGCATTGAAGGCAGAAAGTACATTGTCTTGGTAATTCTCAGTGCGGTGTAGGTTACTTACCTGAACACCATAGCCAAGAGTCCCTTTGCCTAACTGTTGAAAGAAAGTGGTCTTGAGCCCCCACCAATTGGAAATCACATCGGAATGCGTGTGTACGTTGCGAGAGGTTGTATTAAGGAGGTTGTGCTCGACAATGTCAGAAGTATTATCAGAACGCAGACCGATATAATCCACATCAGTTTGCATTTTTAGTACATCAGTGAGTTTGCCTTCGTAATAGGCATTGACACTGAGTTTTTTGTCTTGCTCAAATTGGTCATACTCGTTGCGCCCCCGAGCAGTAAGCAATTGGTTCTTATAAGTAGTCGTTTCTTGAGTGCTAAAGTTATGTCCGATGAAAGGTATAATACTCCCTCTTATGCTCATACCCAGAGAGTGTTCTTCAGAGAATTCGTGTGCAAATCCTATCTTTGTTTTAATGTTTTTGTGCTGATTTTGACGGGTTTCATCATTGAGTACTCGCCACTGGTTATTTTGGGTAAATACTTGCAAATCCTGAGCTACATTATAGTCTTCTTGGTTAAAATGATTATCATTACTTATGCTTGTAAACCAGTCGGTTTTCCCTTTACGATAATTGAGGCTTAGCCAAGTTTCATCCATTAAGCCTTTTTTGAAGAAATAGAAGGTGTTTTCAGCTGCCCCACTAAGTCCATCTCCTGGTTTCTTTTTGAGTATGATGTAGATAACAGCGCCTACTGTATTATCGAAAGCGGCACCTGGTTGGGTTTCCATCTCTATACGCTCAATATCTTTTGGAGATAGCTGATACACTTCATCAAGGTTACGCACCCTGCGATTATTAATATAGAAGATGGGATTCCCCTTGCCAAAAACCTCAAAACCACCGCCTGTATAGGAAGTACTAACCCCAGGTAGAAAGTTCAATAGCATATCAGTATTGGGCAATTTTTGCAAGGTAGATTGTGCTACATTGGTACTAATGCGAGTGCCTTTCTGTTCCAAAATAGGACGGCGGCGGGCAGTAACAACCACAGCATCTAATTCATTAGAAGTAGGAATTAGAACAATCGTACCTAAATTACTACTTGTAGGAGACAAGACTTTCTCTTGGTATTCCAAATGTGTGATTTTAATAAGCACCTTTTTGCTATTAGCGGGATTGGGTAGTTCAAAAGAACCATGTCCATTGCTGATAACTCCCTTTACTAAGGTAGAATCAGGGAGCGACATCAGGATAATATTTGCATCACTGACGGGTTTCTGATCGGGGTTGACCAATGTGCCTCTAAAAGTAGTCTGTGCAGCAGTGGTGGCACTAACGACTAAGAATAGTAATAGGATAATATTTTTCATTTTTATATTTTTGGTTAATGAAGATGCTTGTTAATTCTTTATCACAAAAATACAACAAAATTAGATATTATGCAGTATGTAAAACGTTAAAAATTGTTATACATTTTTGAGAAACTTGAAGATAAACCCTAATAAATCTTTGTGATTTCCAGCTTTAGGGTTTCCATCCAATTGAACGTAAGCTAAGTCTAATTTCTTCTTGCTTAATAAATTCAACTATATTCACTGAAAGCTCCCATTTTACTCCATTTGTTCAAGTAGTAATAGGACATTATTGCTCTTAAATTCTTTTTTTCCTACAATTAAAAAAAATAATCCATTT
>CAJZFM010000141.1 GCA_915070235.1 uncultured Capnocytophaga sp.
AAAGCCCATAAAATCACGGGGATTATACCAATAAGAGAATAGTGACTAATGACCAATGACTAATGATTAATATCTATTACCTAAACTCTAATAAAAAATGTTGGCATCGTTGATATTCATAACCGTACTATTGTTGCTCTCTGCGTATTTCTCAGGGATGGAGATTGCGTATGTATCCTCGAACAAGGTGCAATTGGAAATAGAGAAGAAAGAGGGAGGGGTGATAGGCAATATCTTGGAGAAACTCACTCGTAAGCCGTCCAAGTTTATCGCTACTATGCTGGTGGGAAACAATATCACCTTGGTGATCTACGGGATAGAGATGGGGAAATTGGTAGTGGCACAGTTGCCTTCTTATTTTCATAATGTACTGTGGCAGACGGTGATATCTACTTTGGTGATTGTCATCACAGGGGAGTTCCTGCCGAAGGTATTTTTTCAGATCTATTCCAATACACTACTTAGAGCACTGAGCCCCATTACCTATGTGTTCTATTTGATCTTTTCACCTATCTCAACCTTTGTTATTTGGCTGTCGGACAATATTCTACACGTGTTTTTCAACACCCAAGGAGATGTAACCAGATTGACCTTCTCCAAGGAAGAGTTGGAGAGCTATATCTCAGAGCAGATAGAGAACATGCCAGAAGACAAGGAGGTAGATAGTGAAGTCCAGATTTTCCAAAATGCTTTAGGTTTTTCACAAGTGAAGGCACGGGATATAATGAAGCCTCGTACGGAGATAGTGGCAATCAATATAGAGGAGTCGGTGGGAGCACTACGAGATCTTTTTGTTAGAACAAACTATTCAAAAGTGCTTGTCTATCAAGAAAATATAGATGAGATTATAGGCTATGTACATGCCTTTGACCTTTTCAAGAAACCGAAGACCATACGTGAGTTTCTCCGACCTATCACCTTCGTGCCAGAGGCCATTTACATCTCCAAACTCTTGGATACACTTACCAAGAAACACCAGAGTATGGCCATAGTTTTTGACGAATATGGAGGTACTTCGGGGCTTATCACCTTGGAAGATATCGTAGAGGAGCTTTTTGGGGAGATAGAAGATGAGCATGATCAGAACTTCAAAAAAGAATTGCAGATTTCGGACAAAGAATACGTCTTCTCCGCGCGGTTGGAGGTGGATTATATCAATGAAAAATACAAACTCTCACTTCCAGAGAGTGAAAACTATGAGACCTTAGGAGGCTTGGTGGTCGCAATTCACGAGTCTATCCCTTGTAGGGACGAAGAGGTCATCATAGAGAACTACCGATTCTTGGTAGAGGAAGTAGCGGATAATAAAGTGATTACAGTGAGAATCTTTGTTAGTGACAAGTGACAAGTGACAAATGACAAGTGGCCGATTATAAGTATTTGATAATCATTTTGTTGTGTAGATGTGGATAAATAAGAAGTATAAAATTTTTAAAATTGGTAAAAAAGTTGTAATTTCGCACCCCAAAATAGTGAAAAGTGAATAGTGAAAAGAGAATACTAACCGCTAATCATTAACCACTAAAAACTAAAAACTATAAAATGGCTGTTTTAGAAAAAATCAGAAAAAGAACAGTGTTCCTAATCCTTGTGATCGGATTAGCGCTTTTTGCCTTTGTTATCTCAGGCATATTTAGTCGTAACACTACCCCAAGTCAGTTGGTGATTGGGAGTGTAAATGGAGATGATATTTCCTATGTGGATTTCTCTACCCAAGTGGAAAATGCTATGCGCAATATGGGCGGTAGTATAGGTCAAGGATATATCGTGAATGCCTTGTGGCAACAAGCGGTACAGAGCCGTATCATAGACCAACAGTTTGAGAAACTGGGCATTAGTGTAGGGAAAGACCAAATTGTGAGTATGATAGCCAGAATACCTGACTATGGACAAAACCCTCAGTTTCAGGACGATAAGGGGAACTTCTCTGAGGCTAAGTTTGCCCAATTCATCTCCGAGCTTAAGACCATGAATCCTACTGTGTATAAGCAATGGCAACAGGAGGAAAAATCTTATATAGACAATGCTAAGCGTGAGGTATATTTAGGTCTTATCCGTGCAGGCTTAGGTGTTACCTTCAAGGACGGAGAAAAGGAATACCACAAGCAGTCCGACCAAGTAAATATAAAATATGTTACGGTACCTTATAGCTCTATCTCTGATAGCCTTGTAAAGGTATCAGATAGTGAGATAGATGCCTATATCAAGAGCCATAAGAAACAATTTGAGCAAAAACAAATGCGTAACCTACAGTTTGTCTTAGCTTCCAATGTAGCTTCTCAGGCAGATATTCAAGCCATAGAGGCATCTCTTAAAGCCCTTAATGAGCCTAAGGTAGTGTATAATGCCACTACCCAGTCCAATGACACCCTTCCAGGTTTTGCTACTTTGCCAAAGAGTGAAGTGCCTGATTTTGTGAATGAAAACTCAGATGTGCCTTTTGATAGTCTCTATGTGAATCATGATAGACTTCCAGCAGAATATGCCGATGCACTTTACAACTTACAAGTAGGAGAGCTCTATGGCCCTTACAAGGACGGAGATGCTTACAAATACAGCCGTATGCTCTCCAAGAAACCTAATGCAGAGGTGAGAGCCAGCCATATCCTTATAGCTTACAAGGGTTCTGTATCAGATAATACAGTTACTCGCAGCAAGGAAGAAGCTAAAGCAAAAGCAGAAGAAATCTTAGCTCAAGTGAAAGCAGGTAGTGATTTTGCCGCTTTGGCACAAGCTAATTCCGATGATAAGTCCAATTCCTTCAGTGGTGGCGATTTGGACTTCTTTACCCCAGGGACTATGGTACCAGCCTTTAATGACTATGTGTTCAAGGCAAAGGTAGGTGATATAGGCCTTGTGGAAACGAATTTTGGTTTCCATATCATAAAGGTTACCGACCAGAAAGAAGGGGTACAGTTGGCCACTATTGTACGCAATATAGAACCTTCAGCAGCTACCAACAATGAAGTATATGCCAAGGTTACTGCTTTCAACGAAGCGGTGCTAAAGAATCCTAAGGATTTCGCTGCTATTGCTGCTAAGGAAGGTTATAGCGTATTGCCTGCCAATAACTTAGAGGTACTTGCGGAAGATATACCAGGCTTGGGTAACAATCGCCCAATAGTAAAATGGGCTTTTGAAGAGGATACTAAAGTAGGAGATGTACGTCGTTTTGACCTAAAAGATGGCTATGTAGTAGTGCAGCTCACCAAGAAAATAGACGAAGGTCTTGCCAAAGCAGCCGATGTGAGACCCATAGTAGAACCTATCCTTATCAAAGAGAAGAAAGTAAAACAAATCTCTGAGAAGATGAAAGGCTCTTCGCTTGAGCAAATAGCTGAGGCTACAGGCCAGCCTAACAATGTGCAAGTAGGAGAGGGGCTTATGCAAAGCAACCCTAACCTATCAGGACAAGGCAGTGAGCCCAATGTAGTGGGTGTAGCCTTTGTCTTGCCAGAGAATAAACTGAGCAAACCTATAGCAGGAAACAACGGAGTGTATGTGATAGAGGTAACTCAAAAAACCATTGCTCCAGCTATCAGTAGCTATTCAGCTTATACCAATAACTTACGCACACAGAAGTTGAACCGAGCTTCTCAGGATCTTTTCTCAGCCTTAGAAAGCACTGCTAAGATCAAAGACGATAGAGCGAAGTTCTACTAAGCGAAGTGTGAAAAACGTATGAGGTCAAACAAATAATTATTACCTTTGCAAAAATATTTGAGTTATGAGTACCACGGTATTACAAGAACCAAGAGTTCTGACAGATATTAAAGGAAATACATTTAGGTTAATTCCTGAAGAGGAATACAATTATATGATAGATATAGTTGAACTTTATGAAGAGGATGACCTTACAGAGGAAGATTTGAGAAGGATAGCTATCTCAAAAGAGCAAGCTAAGATGGGTATGACCTCTAAAAGTGAAGATGTATTTAAAAGAATACGAGAAAAATTAGCAGAAAAGTGGAAATAATTTGGACTTGTGAAGCTGAAGAAAGTTTGACAGAAATAGCCATGTATTGGGCTGAAAGGAATGGTTCTTCAGCCTATTCTGAGAAAATAATTTCTGAAGTTGAAAAATTATTGAAAGATATATCAAGCAATCCTTTTTATATAGGTAGATATATTCAGAAATTAGATTTGTATACAAGGTCTATTTTAAAAGGCAAGTTCATTATCTATTTCTCAAAAAGCGATAATGATACAATAGAAATCCATTATTTTAGGAGTTCAAAACAGCGACCCATTGAGGAGCTGCTCTCATAAGTAACAAAGATACGATCCCCCCAAAGGGTCGTATCTTTCTTTTTTGATAACTTCTGATATACCGAACGCACGTTATTTACTAACTTTCTAAGCCGTAATTTATTGTGTATTAATGAATTAGTTTTTATTATTGATATATACCAGCAAATAAGGCTATCTTACACCTGTGTCATGGAGGACTGACTACTGCCTACTGATGACAACCCTCTGATGTCTGTTAATAAAAAAAGTGGGAGAAAGTGGGAGAAAGTGGGAAAAAGTTTGTATCTTTGACCCGATTATAAAAAGAGTCATGATACATTCTTCTGTAACATACGAATGCAAGGCGGACTCCAAGGGGCGAATTACAGTTCCTTCGGGGCTTAAAGTCGTGCTGGACAAGGAGTTACAGAATGGTTTTGTACTCAAGCCTTCGGTCTTCAATCGCTGTATAGAGCTCTATCCGCAGGGGGAATGGCAGGAGATTATGGAGAAGATGCGTGCGAAATTGAATCTTTTTTCCAAGCAACATTTGGACTATTTGCGAAAATTTACCGCAGGGGTCAAGGAAGTGGAGGTAGATGCAGCAGCGCGATTCCTTATTCCAAAGTCCTTGGTGGAGTATGCCCAGATAGACAAGGAAGTGGTGCTGGTGCCTCTGATCAATTTTATAGAGATATGGGATAGAGAACTCTTTGAAGCACAGAACAATAGCATAGACGAGGAAGCCTTTATGCAGCTAACCGAAAAAATAATGGGCAATGATGGAGTATAGTTATCATGTACCCGTCTTGCTCAAGGAGAGCCTGGAAGGGCTGGCGATAAACCCCGCAGGGACGTATGTGGATACGACCTTCGGAGGGGGTGGTCACTCACGGGCGATATTGGCAGCATTAGGCAGTGAAGGTCGTTTGCTGGCTTTTGACCAAGATCCTCAGGCGCAACAGAATGCCATAGACGATGAGCGGTTTACCCTTATCCCACAGAATTTCAGGCATATAAAACGATTTTTGCGCTTCTATGGGGTAAAGCAAGTAGATGGTGTCTTGGCCGATTTTGGAGTGTCCTCCCACCAGTTTGACACTGCCGAGCGTGGTTTTTCCACTCGGCTTGAGGGCGCTTTGGATATGCGAATGAACCCAGAGGCGCCGCTTTCGGCTTATGAAGTAGTGAATACCTATGATGAGGAAGCCCTCAGTACACTTTTTTTCCGTTATGGGGAACTCTCCCAAAGCCGACAGATAGCCCGCACCATTGTGCAGCAGCGCAGAGAAAGGCCTATAGCCACTACGGGTGAGCTCAAGCAAGTGGTACAGCGTTTTTTGCCTAAAGGCAAGGAAAACAAGGTCTTAGCCCAACTCTATCAAGCCATACGCATAGAGGTCAATGGAGAGTTGGCCGCGCTAGAGGAGCTACTTTTGCAGCTGCCAGAGATAGTAAGACCAGGGGGGCGTATTGCTCTGATTAGTTATCATTCGCTTGAGGATAGGTTGGTAAAGCGTTTTGTACGCGATGGGCAGTTTTCAGGGGAGCCACAGAAGGATTTCTATGGGAACCTGCTAACTCCTTTTCAGAAAGTAGGCAAGGCCATTGTGGCAAGCCAAGAGGAGATAGCTCAGAATAACAGGGCGCGTAGTGCGGTGCTCAGAGTAGCAGAGCGAAAGAGTGAAGAGTGAAAAATGAAAAGTGAACAAATAGTGTGTCATGAAGAGATTAA
>CAJZFM010000142.1 GCA_915070235.1 uncultured Capnocytophaga sp.
ACCAAATCCTCAATAGAGCAGATGGACATAGTAGAAAGAGTGAAAGGAATACCGAACTTCTGAGCGGCTTTGGCCATATGAATTTCCCCATCAGCCCACATCATTCCCATAAAGCCTACAGGAGCGGTCATAGCAGGGAATTTCACCTTTTGTCCTAAGAGCGTAGTCTCAAGGGTACGGTTGTCCATATCCACCAAGATTTTCTGCTTGAACTTGATAGGGTTAAAGTCAGAGACATTCTCGCGGTAAGTGGCTTGTGTCCAAGAGCCTGTATCCACATACTCATAGAACATCTTAGGTACATTGCGCTTACATACCACACGTAAGTCCTCAATGTTAGTCATTTTTGTTAAATCTCTCATTCTAAAAATTTTTATATGATTGTATCAGAGACGAATGAATGCTGAAAAAACAAGGGCTTGCTTTTTCGCTGCAAATATAATAAATTATTTTGATATATGTCATATTTAGTGATTTGTTTTTAGTTTTTATTTTTAGTTTGTTGTAGAGGCATTTCTCTCTTCATGATAAGGTTAATAATCCTTACGATAGGTAGTCTTACGCCTTTGCTTGAGAGGGTCTCTGACTTTAGAACGAAACATAGAGCGGAAAATCTGTATAATGACCGGAAGAAGTGACACCGCAAAAAATACACAAACGACTTTCCACCATAGGGATAATTCTTTGGTAAGCACCGCAAAGATAAATCCCGCACATAGCCCCATAGTCATAGTGAGAATGATCCCATAGAGCACCCCATAGGCAAGGTAGTTGCCATAATTCTTCATCGGCCGGTCGGTCAGGTAGCCGTAAATCCCCCAATAAGCGAAAACTGCAATAACGAAAAATATAATCAGTCCTATAATTTTCACTACAATATATACATCTGTAACAATGATCTCATCTGTGGAAGTCTTATAGCGAATGTTATAAGAGGATTCTCCATTTACCTCAGTAGCAAAAGGCAGTGCTCGCTCTAATTCCTGCCCTGACTCTACAGTAAACGTAACCACAGGCGTACCCATTTCTACATATCTTGTGCGTCCATCTGAATCTCTTTCCTCACTCGTATAGGTATTCTCATATCTTATCACCTGAGCGGTATAGGGTTTAAAGTCACTATCAGAAGCCAGCTGATAGAGTTCCTTCGCAGTACCTGCCCCTAAAAGCAGCATGAAGGGGGTAAGCCCCACCAATAGGGAGATAGGCACCCAGATAAAGAAGGCGGTAAAACAACCCGCTTTTGCTTTGTTTTTATCCTGAGCCTTACGGTTGCTTTTTCTGATAATCAGATATGTAAGTCCTACTGAAATGGCAAAAAACAGGAAGACAATGATTCTATTGATAACTATTTCATCCATAAGTGATAATTATTGATATATCCTTCTTTTAGAAGGTTTTTCACATTCAGATACAAAAATGGTTCTAGGCTCCACCTTGAGCTTTTCAAGGTCTGTCTGATAACACTTAGGTTGTACAAAGTCAAACCTATAATACTCAATATTATTTAGGGTATCCTTATAGATATTTTTACCTTTATCATACACTAAAAAATCCCGATTAATAGGATTATGATCTACACTACCCTCTTTTATATTCATAAAAAACGCCTTGGGCTCTTCCAAGTTGGAGATACTGAGGAAGTCTTTAAGCTCCTTGTCCCCTTGGTCTTCCGACTTCTCCTTAGCAAAAAGCACCTTTCTCAGCTCTTTCATAGGTATTTTATCAATTTCCTTTTTGAGTTCCCGTATAAGCTGCTTACTTCTCTCTACATCTCCTAAGTTAAAGAAGAGCAAACACTCATAGCCCTCTTTGGTTACCAAAGCGCCTGCCCCATCTATCTGGTATTCTGAAAGTTTCTGATAGGAAATAAGAAAGTCATTATTATCCTGTAAGTCAATCTGATAGGTATTCTTTAGTTCTCCAAAAAGTTGAGCAAACCCGAATGTTTTCAGATCTGTAATCAGAGAAAAGGAATTCCCCATCTCTTTCCTTGGAAAAGTATGTATATAGCGAGAAGAAAGACAATTGGGGTTGTCATTGAAAACTGAGTATGTTTTTCCATTCTCAAAGCGGATATAGTTTTTCCCATCTTCAAAATTGGCAAAGCGAATGCGCACTTTGTCTTTCCCAATAGAGTCATTTCGCTGTCCATACACGACAAATAGCGGTTCCTTTTTCGGTTTGAAGAGGATGATACCGTCCTTTTGAACCTCATAACTCCCTGGTACAGCTGTCATATAGCCCCAAAGGACAAATAATTTGTTAGGCAAGAGCATAATACCCCCTCCACGCCCTCTGTAATTGCCTGAGATATCTTTTTCTTGGGCATATACAAGGCTTCCTATAAAAGAGAAAGCCAGCAATAAGAGTATTTTTGTTTTCATGGTATTAGTTTTAAAATTTCATCTTTCAACTGCTTGTAATTACGATTCCTCTGAAGATTGGCTAATTAGCCTTTATTTCTCTTCTTTGGGAAGGTTTCTCACACTCGGAGACAAAGATGGTTTTAGGCTCCACCTTAAGCTGCTTAGGGTCTGTGATACTTCCCTGTGTCTTGACCTGCAAGTATGATCGATATTTTTTATCTTTGATAGGCTTTGAAGTGTAGCTACCCCCCACTACTCTATTTTCTTTCTTTGAGACAATCAGTGCCGTAGGAGGCTCTATGTTCTCTGCATAAAGGAAAGAAATAGACTCTTCATTAATTTTCTCAGGCTCTTCCTTAGGAGTAAAAAACCTTTTGAGATCCTCTTTAGGTACTTCCTTCAATCTTTCCTTAACCATTTTTAGTTCCTCCTCTGGCCATTTCCCTCTATGAAAAAAAGCTCCCTTTTCCCCTTCTAACTCCATAGGTACAAGCACCATATCTGCTTTCAGATGGTTAAGTTCCTCATAAGAAATCAAGAAATCATTATACGCTCCCAAGTCAAATTGCAATGTGTTCTTAATCCCCTCTCCCTCAAATAAATATGACACCTCTTCATCATAGTATCCCATATGATGTATAAGGGTAAGCGTACTACCTACTTCCTTTCTGTCAAAGGTATGTATATATTTGTAAGAAAAACAGTTAGGGTGATCATTGAACACACTATAGGTCTTTCCATTCTCATACTGAATATAGTTCTTCCCTTCTTCAAAATTGGCAAAGCGGATACGCACCTTATCCTTCCCAATAGAATCATTATAATACCCATATACCAAGAATAAGGGTTCCCGCTGAGGCTTTAATAAGTAGACCCCATCGGGTCTTTTTTGGTAATAGCCACGAATAACCGTCATATAAGTCCAAGCGGCAAATGTATTATTCGGGAAAAGCATAATGCCCGATTCGGGTTGTTTGTAGCTCTCTATTAGTCTTCTATCCTGAGCTAAAAGGTTATTGGCTACAAAAAAGAAAGTCAGCAATAAAAGTATTTTTGTTTTCATAAAGGTAAAGGATAACTAAGCAATCGAATATCGGTAATTATAGAAAGGGTAAATCCCTTAAAAAGAGGTGCTTTCGCCCAAGGAATGGCATAGCCAGCATCTACCCGTAACAAATTAAAGAGAGACAGTCCTACACGTGGAGTAATTGCCTCAGTGGAAAGAGAGACCCCATAGCCCAGCAACAGGTGATAGAACTCAGCCCCCACCTCAGGGACTACTCTATGAGAATCCCTACCCGCAAAATGAACTCCTGCATAGAAGCCCCCGCCACAAGCGATACAATCATTGTGAAGCATCAACCCCGCAAAGTATGAACTCTTAGCGTCGGCATAGGTGTAAGCCAGCCTCGGGGTAAGGTCAATCATTCCCTCAAAACAATCACACGAAGGCGGATACCTCCTTGGCGGAGTAATAGCAAGGCTATCGCTCTGAGCAAACCCCACATAAGAGCAAAGAGTAAAGAAGAGGAGAAACAAACTTCTCATAAAATCAGTATTAAAAATACACTTCCTATAACGCGACAAATATAACAAATTTTCCTCAAAAAATCAGAATTTCTTACGACTTTATTGCTATGTTTATTTTTTTGACTACCTTTGCAAAAAAATAGACCTATGAATACTGGAACTGCTGTTCAATTAACTAAAGATGTCTCTGAAGATATTCTTTTGGAATTAGAGACACAAGAGACCCCGCCCTCTTCTGAAAGACTCCCTCAGAGAGTACTTGATTCTATTAAGAAAGGAACCGAGCAAGCCGAGAAAGGTCTTGTTTTTGATGATGCTATAGTAGATCAAGAAGCTGAAAATATTATCATGCAATGGGAAAGAAAGTAAAAGTTACTTGGTCTGCTGTTGCTAAAATACAATATTATGATACGTTGATTTTTTGGAACGAACATAACCAATCCAATGAGTATTCCAAAAAAATAAGAGCCAAAAAAATAAGAGCCAAAATAAAAGAAGTCTCCTCTAAGTTAAGTTCTTTTCCCAAAATAGGAAAAGAAAGACCTGAAGACAGAGAGGTAAGGCAGATTATTGTGTTGTCCCATTTTTCTCTATTCTACAGAATCTATGAAATCAATGAAGACTTGACTGAAATTGTCATTGTAACATTTTGGGATAACCTAAACGACCCTAACAAATTAAAATTCTAAAAATGAGTGCTATTGTAGCCATTGTAGGACGCCCTAATGTAGGCAAATCCACTTTTTTCAACCGTCTTGTTCAGCGCCGTGAGGCTATTGTAGATAGCATCAGTGGGGTGACCCGCGACCGCCATTATGGAAAAACCGACTGGAACGGACGTGATTTCTCCGTGATTGATACAGGAGGTTATGTAGCAGGAGGCGATGACGTGTTCCAAAAAGAAATAGATAAGCAGGTGAATCTGGCTATTGAGGAGGCCGATGCCATCATCTTTTTAGTAGATGTAGAAAGCGGCATTATGGGTACCGACGAGGAGATCGCTCAGCTGCTGCGCCGTAGCAAAAAGCCTACTTTTTTGGCCGTAAACAAGGTGGATAACACCAAGCGAGCCATGGATGCCAATGAGTTCTATGCCTTAGGGTTTGAGGAGATTTTCCCTATCTCCAGTGTCAATGGTAGTGGCACAGGCGAACTCTTGGATGCCGTAGTCAAAATACTCCCTGAGGAGGAAAAAGTGGAGGAAGTGACCCTACCTCGCTTTGCCGTAGTGGGACGCCCCAATGCTGGGAAATCGTCCTTTATCAATGCCCTTATCGGGGAGGAGCGCTATATTGTAACCGACATAGCGGGCACCACTCGTGATGCTATTGATACCCGTTATAATCGTTTTGGGTTTGAGTTCAACCTCGTGGATACCGCTGGTATTCGCCGCAAAGCGAAAGTCAAAGAGGATTTGGAGTTCTACTCGGTGATGCGCTCGGTACGTGCCATTGAACACTCCGATGTATGTCTGCTCTTAGTGGATGCTACCCGTGGCTTTGAGGGGCAAGATGCCAATATCTTTTGGCTGGCACAGCGCAATAAGAAAGGCGTGGTGATTTTGGTCAACAAATGGGATTTGGTAGAGAAAGACACCCATACCACCAAGCACTTTGAGGAAGGGATTCGCAAGATTATCGCCCCCTTTACCGATGTGCCTATTATCTTTATCTCTTCCCTTACCAAACAACGTATTTTCAAGGCGATAGAGAAAGCAGTGGAGGTGTATAACAACCGCAGTCAGCGCATCAAGACCTCTGAGCTTAATGAGTATATGCTCCCGATTATCGAGGCTACCCCTCCACCTGCTACCAAAGGAAAATATATCAAGATCAAGTATTGTATGCAGCTACCTACCGACCTGCCCCAGTTTGTCTTTTTTGCCAACCTTCCCCAATATATCAAGGATCCTTACCGCCGCTTTGTAGAGAACAAGCTCCGTGAGAAATTCAATTTTGAAGGCGTACCTTTGGATATTTTCTTTAGGGAAAAGTAGGGAATTTTTGAGTTTTTCAGCAAAAT
>CAJZFM010000143.1 GCA_915070235.1 uncultured Capnocytophaga sp.
ACCTTATGTTTGAAATAGAAATTGTGGATGCACAAGTTACTGATGCAGCAAAATAATTGATAATAGGGGCGAGGCAATTCGCCCCTAATCTTTTTTCTTAAAGACGAAAGACATTCGTCCTTACACCATATTATGAAAATAAATCGTCTTTTCCCCGTACTATTAATACTTTACTGGCTTTTTCTTACCTACATGCTGCTAAGTCCGCCCAAAGACTTACCACAGGAGCTACCTCTCTTTGAGGGAGCTGACAAGGTCGTACATGTGGCGATCTTTGCGGTACTCTCTTTCTTGTACAAGGCCACTTTCCCCCGACAAGCCTTTTGGCTTTGCTTTACACTACTTTTGCTCTATGGTATAGCCACCGAGTTGGCTCAAGAATATATGCACATGGGGCGCTCAGGCGATCCTCTTGACCTTTTGGCTGATGCCTTGGGAATCTCATTAGGCTACTGGGTCAAAATCCAATTAGCCCATAAGCTACTGAAGAAATGAGCTGAGACTGCTTATAAAAGTTAAAACGCATAACCAAATCTTAAAAATAAGCCAACGAATATTGATAACTTTTGTGTAAATAAATAGCGTAAGGTTAAAAAAATACTTATCTTTGCATTCAAATTATAAAACTTATTTTTAGTATGCTAAATAAGGTTAATAGAACGCAGCAGAAGATTGTCAATTTGTTGGTTTTCATAGGGTTATTACTTTCGGGCAAGTCATTTGCTCAGAGTTGTGATCCCTATATACAGAAAGCTCTAGAGCAGACCCACATCACTACTTTCTCAAAAGTAAGCTATGGGGCTACGGCTGAATTTGTCATTCGCTATCCGCTGAATGATACCAAGTATACCCTGACCGACCAGGATGGGAATACGTATATATATAGGTATAGCTACTCTCAACCTGCCGATGAAAAAGTCACTATAGAGATTCCAGTGGGTGTAACTACCAAGGAGCGCCGCTTTGCACTCAAGGCGGAGAATGGGCTTTGTACCTATACTACCAGCTTTGACTATACCATAAAGCCTATCAGTAGTGTGACCCATGAGTTGGCTGTGCGTGTCGAGGACGAATGGTGTAGCAATGGAGGAGGGATCTTTTTCTCAGTAGTGGGACAGGGTGCCAGCAATAGCGATTATGACTTCTATTATAAGAAGTACTCGGATGCAGCTTACCCTACCTCACCTCTAATTGCACCTAAGTACGAAGGACTAGGAGCGGGTATCTATGACATTAAGGCCGTGAAAAGGACAGCCCCTCATACTACACTAACTCAGCAGGTGACTGTTCGTGCGGATAATGAACCGATTACCTTCACGGCACAGTATATCCCTGCCCTTTGTACAGGCAATGGGAGTATCAAGGTGAAAGTAACCTCAGGGAAGTTTCCCCTTACCTATACCTTATACCAAGCGGATGGTGTTACAGTGGTAAGGCCACGCCAGTCCTCCAATATTTTTTTGGATGTCCCAGCGGGTAACTATAAGGTAGAGGTAAGGGATAACTGTGCCTTAGGAGGCGGAAATGCCACCCCACAAGTGGTCGTGGCGGCGAATCAGATTCTTAAATTTACCAAAATCAGAGAAGACCTTCCTAACAAATCTCAACCTTTGGTACATGAATACAGCTGTGACTTTGTAGCTTTTAAGAAATTGGAACTCAGAGGAGAGAATATAGAAAAGGTATGGGAAGCCGATGCTTTTCCTTATCCCTTTGAAGTGAAGTGGGAGTTTGTCTCTCCAACAAACCATACCTATTATTATGCTAAAAATATAACCAACCGTACCGACTTGGAGCAGGCTTTCAAGCTCTCAGGAGGGGGAGATGAGGACGGATATAAGTTCTTGCAATGGAAAGAGGATATCTATCAGAGCACCCCTAAGGAGTTCGGTATTTGGCGTATTACCGCCCATATTACCGCCTGCGGGACGACTCAAACACTGCCTTATGTAGCGCGTGCGGCAGAGGATCCTATGAAGGATATTACTTTCGAAACAGATAACGCAGGAGGCTGTAATCCTGCGGTCAAAGCCGTCCGATATGGATACTATGCCCCTTATATCCCTGTTTATTACGTGTTGGAGCGTTATCCAGCACACTTTGACCCCAATGCGGCAGGCTTTTATAAAATCCACACCTCACATCCCGATATGCAGGATAAGTTTGTAAAACAATGGGACACTCGAACACGTACCCTAATTCCTTCGGGCTTGCTCAATGTGGGAGATAAGGTACAGTTTAGGGTAGTGTCGGCAGATTGTCCTACTCGTTCGGAGCTTTATCAGGAACTTACCATACGTACAGGAGTTACCGAGTCACCTGCTGTCCTATACTTCTCCCAGGTGGCCAGCTGTAAGGGTGTTACTGCTACAGGTACCGAATATGCTTCCTTGCGTATAGAAAATTTGTACAATAGGGCACAGATTGCCCGAATAGTTATCACTGACTTCACAGGGGATCGCTCCAAGCTCCCTACGGGTATGTCTATCCCTTATGTAGTGTCGGATTCAGATCGTGTCCGTAAGGATCTTTGGATTGTAAAAGACCTTCCTGCAGGCACTTATACTATCAAATATACTGATACCTGTGGCTATGAAAAAATAAGAACAGATGCAATTATAGAGCCTGAGGCCTATACACTCTCTTGGAGTACCGATTGCCTTCCTAAGGTCAGTGGCAACTTAGCACAAAAGCCTAAGGGGAATGTACTTTATTCCATAGAGCGTTATGATACGGCTACCAAAACCTGGAAACCTGCCTCTTCCAATGGAAACCCATTGCCTATCTTAGGTACCAATGGAGCCTCTGAGTCCTTAATCTCAGGAGAGCTAAAGGGCAAGTTCCGTATCGTACGTCGTACCTTCACCCATACAGAAAACCAAGATAAAGGCCCTTACGAATGTACCCAGGTGCTTTCGGAAAAGGAATACAAAGGTAGCTTAGAAGGTCTCAGTGCGGTAGGCTTTGGCTGTGGAACATTCCAACCTGGCAACCCGCCTAAATATCATATCGCTTTAATCCCTAAGGGCGGACAGCCTCCTTATACCTATACCTTGGTCACCAAGGATGGGACAATCGTGAACAGACCTAGTACCGATGGCAATTTCTTCCTCAATGTGGATCCAGACAACCTCAATACGCGCTATGTGTTCAAGGTAAGGGACAATTGTGGTGATGAAAGAACTTATGATGAGGTGATTTCCAACTTCTTACCTCCACAGCTTACCACCTCACAAGAATATTATTGTGTAGGGCAAAAGGCCATTCTTTCGGTGCCAGACTTGGGAGAAAAGGTCAAAATAGAGTGGTATCGCTCCGATAATCCGACCCATGTGATTCACCGAGGGACTACCTTGGAGGTGTTCCCCTTGCAGGAGGCTGATTTTACCCATACCTATGGCGTACGATTTGTCGCAGAGTACGATAATGATGTGAATGCTTGTATCGCTCGTGCCAATATACAGGCCTATCAGCTAAGAAAAGCCAATGACTATCCTGCTTTTACCGCACCTAACGGCCTAAGTTTGGAAAAATGTGCACCCGTGGATACCACCCCTGAGATATTTGACCTCAATGACCTCTTTATCAATCGTGATATTACCGTAGGTCAATATGCTGATTTAGTGGTACGCATTGTGGATAAAGCTGGGGTAATTGAGGTACCTGCTAATGGCCAGGTCAATATCAATTCGCCCGAATATGCAGGTCGTACCAATACCTTTGTCTATGAGGTAGTACGCCCTTGTGGGGAAGTCTTGGTCAGAGCCGAGGCTACCCTCAAGGTACGTAAGACGACCGCCTCGGATAAGGTAAAGACCCAAGTTGTCATTTGTCAGGAGAACATCACCTATGGAGAGGTAGCGCAGCTGATTCTTTCCCAAAGTGAGGCAGCTGTAAGCCAAGCCGCTCTTGCCTTCCATTGGTATACTTCCGCTCAGGATGCTCAAAATGAAACCAATGAGAAACAGGCCTCGGATCCGGTAGGAACGATCCCTAATGGAGGCAACAAGACTCTCTATTTGCGCGTACAGCAGAATTACCTTTGCCCTAGCGCTACCCTGAATATTACCCTCAGCCGTACTTCCACTACCGCTTTGGCTCCCAAGAATTTCGGGGCTATATGTGCCCTTACGGTAGGCGAACTCAAAAAACGTATTGATCCCGTAAACCACGCTAAGATTATCCTCTATCAGAATGGGGGCGCCCTTGCCGATAGTTATCAGCTATCCTCAGGTACATCCTTGACCTATAGCAAGCAGGAAGGTACTTGCCTTACCGCTCAGTCACCGGTGACTGTAACGATACAACCTCATTCGGTAGCCGAGCCTAAGGTGATTCCGCTTTGTACTCAGTATTGGAAGGAATTCGGCTTCTCTTATGTCAATATAGGGGAGCTTAGAGCGGCCTTGCGCGCCCTTTATCCTTCCGCCAAAGCAGATGGTATTAAAATCTATGATCAAGATAAGAACCTGCAAAATGATTTCGGTATTCTAAAGGTAGATAGCAGTGCCTTATTTACCATAGAGGAGAATAACAAGTGCCCATCTGATTATTATTCAGTAACTGTCTTAGAGAAAGAGCATACCCCAGCCCATGCAGAGACCTTGACACTTTGCCCAGATGCAACCGTGGGTGCCCTTAGAACTCTCTTGGTAGCCAAAGGCTATACAGGCACCCTCAATATCTATAAGAATGACGGTCTGAAAATGAATGATAGCGATCCAGTGGACTGGAATATGCTGGACAAATATACCTTTACCATAGAGCAAGCCCCTAAGTGCCCTAGCCGACATATGACCCTTAGCTTAGAGCGCTCTACCAACCTTACCCCAGCGGTAGCACGTACTGTAGCGCTATGCAGTACCACTACCCCCACCGCGGGTCAGGTAAAGGCTGCTATAGGCTCTTCGGCTAAGCTATACCTCCAAAATGGTAACAATTGGGATGAACAAGCTGACGGAAACGCTATAAACCTTTCTAAATTAGACAAATATTTCTATACCATACAGGACTCAGGCAAGTGTGTGAGTGAGAAAACCCCTCTGCTCATTGCTCCTAAGCCTGAAAAGCCTACAGGGGTGAATCAGACTTTCTGTGCAGCGGATCAGAAGCGCGTAAGAGACCTTGCCCCTCAGGGAGCAGACCTATATTGGTATGATGTCCCTTCAGGAGGTGACCCTCTTTCCTCGGGTACACTATTGCAAACGGCCACTTATTATGTAGCTCGTGCGAATGATAATTGTGAGAGTGATAGGGAAGTAGTCAATGTAACTATAACCCCGGCTCCTCAGCTTACAGAAGTAAGCGCAACCCCAGCCTATGTTCCTGTAGGAGGCGGAAGTGTTACCCTTAGTTTTAAGGGAACGCCTAATGCTACGGTAACCTTCAAGATAGGTACAGGAGCAGAGCAAACCATAGTGCTGGATAATGCTGGAGAAGGACAAAGCGTACAGACGATTTCCTCAAGCACTGTAGCTACCATAGAGAAAATCACAATAGGAACTTGTAGCCAAATACTGAATAAAGAATTGGGAATACTTGCACTAAGTACCGATCCTGATGCTTATAGATACCAACAATCTTCTGATCAGCTTGTCTGTGAGGGAACTCAGGTAACCATAAGATTAGAAGCTCTGTATGATAAAATTATAGCATTCCCTACTCCTTTTCCTGTTCCTAATCGTCCCAATTTTATTGCCGAAGAACAATTATGGGTCTCAACGGATGGAGGTGTTACTTATACCGAGGATACAACGGCTACTTTAGTAGGTGTTAGGCAGGTGGATAGTGATCCCAATGCTCCTGATAAACTTATCTATACCTATACTTTTACAGCTACAGAGGCTATCAATAATAATAAATATAAGATAAAAATAGGAGGAAACTTTTTAGGGGTAGGTATGTATTGGGTAGAA